>SKGU01000155.1 GCA_007117255.1 Natronohydrobacter sp.
ATCGTGGCCATCGGCACCTCGCTGCCTGAACTGGCCACAACCCTTATGGCCGCGATCCGGCGCGAAGGGGGGGTGGCGCTGGGCAATATCCTTGGCTCGAATGTCTTCAACCTGCTGTTCATCCTTGGCGTGGCCGGGGTGGTCGGGCCAATGGTCGTGCCTGACACCATGCTGCGGCTGGATATCTGGATCATGCTGGCCGCCGCGCTGGTGCTGGCGCCCTTCGTCTGGACGGGCCGCGCCATCGGGCGCGTCATGGGAATGCTCTTGCTTTTGGGATATGTCGGCTACATCTGGCTTCTGTTCGCAAACGGAGGCTGAGATATGGCACGGGCACTGGTTACAGGTGGCGCGAAACGTCTGGGTCGCGCGATGGCGCTTTCGCTGGCCGGGCGCGGGCATGATGTAGCGATCCATTATGCCAGTTCCAGCCGTGAGGCCGAAACACTCGCCCATGAGATCGAGTGCATGGGCCGCCGCGCGGTCTGCCTGCAAGCCGATCTGCTGAATGAAGACGCGCTTGCGCCTTTGGTGACACAGGCCGCCCATGCACTTGGCGGCCCCTTGGGCGTGCTGATCAACAATGCCTCGATCTTTGAGGAGGACAGCATTGCCACGGCCACCCGCGAAAGCTGGGATCGTCACATGATGTCAAACCTGCGCGCGCCCTTCGTGCTGACCCAAGCCTTCGCCGCGCAATGCCCCGCGCCGCTTCGTGACGCGGCAGGCGAGCCTGTCGCGCAGGGGCTGGTCGTGAACATGATTGATCAGAAAGTGCGCAAGCTGACCCCGCAGCATATGACCTACACGATTGCCAAGATGGGGCTATGGGCCTTCACGCGGATGGCCGCACAGGAACTGGGCCCGCGGGTGCGCGTCAATGCCATTGGCCCCGGCCCGACGCTGCAAGCTGCAGACCAACCGCTGGATGCCTATCTGAACAGCCGCAAGTCAACTGTTCTGGAACGCGGCGCAAACCCCGATGACATCACCGCAGCCTTGGGCTTTTTCCTTGATGCAAAGACAGTTACGGGACAACTTTTATGTATCGATGGGGGCGAACACTTGATCTGGAAATCCCCGGATCAAGGCTGAGTTGCGCCACAAAAGCTGCATTGCCCATACAAGTTGTGCACCGTTCACAAACCTGTCACAGAACTGAGAGGAAATATCGTGAAGTTTCAGCGCCTTGGCCGCGTGCAATTTTTTTTCTTTTTAAATCAGAAGGTTGCAATGTTGCCTATTTTTTAGGCAAACGTTAAAATTGCCAATGTTACAATGGAAAAGCAGGGGCTGGAGGATTTCGCCCACAGGGTTATCCACAGATCCAGTGGACAGGAATCCAGTTGAAGACGTGTTGAAAACATTGCAGCAGACCAGAGAATCACGCAAAGCCTGACTTATGTCCGACCCCACTGTCCCAGATCCTGATACCCCGGAACCGCCGACCGCTCTGCGCGGCCATGACTGCATTGCCGATTATCTCAAGCGGCTCGATGCGTCGCCGGGTGTGTACCGCATGCTGAACGAGAAATCCGAAGTGCTCTATGTTGGCAAGGCACGCAATCTGCGCGCACGTGTGTCAAACTATGCGCGCCCTTCCGGGCATTCGGGGCGGATCGCGCGGATGATTTCGGAAACTGCCTCGATGATGTTTCTGACCACGCGCACCGAGACCGAGGCGCTGCTTCTGGAACAGAACCTCATCAAGCACCTCAAGCCGCGCTACAATGTGCTGCTGCGCGATGACAAGAGCTTTCCCTATATCCTGCTGCCCAAGGATCATGCCTATCCGCAACTGCGTAAGCATCGCGGGCGGCGTGCGGTGAAGGGCAGCTACTTTGGCCCCTTTGCTTCGGCGGGCGCGGTGAACCGCACGCTCAACCAGTTGCAGCGGGTGTTCCTGCTGCGCAATTGCACCGATTCCGTGTTCAACGGCCGCTCGCGCCCCTGCCTGCTCTATCAGATCAAACGATGTTCTGCGCCCTGCGTAGGTTACATTTCCGAACATGACTATGCCGGACTGGTCGCAGATGCCGAACGCTTCTTGTCTGGAAAAAGTACAAAGATACAGGCGCAACTCGCTGAAGAAATGCAGAAAGCCTCGGACGCAATGGAATTTGAACGCGCGGCTGCGCTGCGTGACCGCATCCGGGCACTTACACAAGTTCAACAAAGCCAGGGTATAAACCCCCGCACTGTATCCGAGGCTGATGTCATCGCGCTGCATCTGGAAAAAGGTCAGGCCTGCGTGCAGGTGTTCTTCATCCGTGCAGGTCAAAGCTGGGGAAACCGCGATTTCTACCCGGCCACGGGCGCAGGCGCGGAAGAGCCGGAAATTCTGGAAGCCTTCCTTGCGCAATTCTACGATAGCAAGGAGCCGCCCCGGCAGGTGATCCTGTCGCATGGGATTGAAAACGCTGATCTGATGGCGGCCCTTCTGGCCGAACGCGCGGGCCGCAAGGTGGAACTGCTGGTCCCTCAGCGGGGCGAGAAAGCTGAACTGGTCGAGAACGCCGCCCGCAACGCGCGCGAGGCGCTGGCGATGCGCATGGCCTCGAACGCCGCGCAGAGCCGCATGCTCGAAGGGCTGGCCGAAGCCTTTGGCCTTGATGCGCCCCCGCAGCGGATCGAAGTCTATGACAACAGCCATATCCAGGGCACAGACGCCGTGGGCGCCATGATTGTCGCAGGCACGGACGGTTTCATCAAAAGCCAGTATCGCAAATTCAACATCCGCGGCGACGGCATCACACCCGGCGATGATTTCGGCATGATGAAAGAAGTCCTGACCCGCCGCTTTGAACGCCTGCTGAAAGAAGACCCCGACCGCGAGAGCGAACTCTGGCCCGACCTGCTGCTGATCGATGGCGGCGCGGGCCAGATATCGGCTGTGGCGGGCATCATGGCCGATCTGGGTGTCGATGACATTCCGGTTGTGGGCGTGGCCAAGGGCATTGACCGCGATGCGGGCAAGGAGGAATTTCACCGCCCCGGCAGCCGTCCTTTCGCGCTG
>SKGU01000354.1 GCA_007117255.1 Natronohydrobacter sp.
GACCAGAACTTCGGGGATCAGGGGGCGGGTGTTGTATTCTGACGACATCACCGCCCCGTAAGCCCCTGCAGAGCGGAAGGCGACCAGATCACCCTGGGCCAGCGGGGGCATATTGCGCTGTTTGGCGAAAGTATCCCCCGATTCGCAGACGGGTCCGACAATATCAACCGGGCGCTGGTCTGTCGCGGCCACGGCCTCGATCACCGGGACGATATCGTGATGCGCGCCATACATGGCCGGGCGGATCAGATCATTCATCGCCGCATCAAGGATCAGGAAATCGCGCCCCTCTCCTTCTTTCAGATAGAGCACCGAAGCCACGAGAATCCCAGCATTGCCCGCAATCAGGCGGCCCGGTTCGATCTCGATCTCGACATCCAGATCCCCCAGAACCGCCTTGATCATCGCACCATATTCCGTGGGCAGTGGTGGCGTCTCATTCGAGCGGGTATAGGGAATGCCCAAGCCGCCGCCCAGATCCAGCCGCCGGATTACGTGGCCATCGGCGCGCAATTCCCGCGTCAGATCGGCAACCTTGGTAAAGGCCGCTTCAAAGGGCGCCAGATCGGTCAACTGGCTGCCGATATGAACATCCACACCCACCACTTCGATCCCCGGCAGGGCGGCGGCCTCGGCATAGATCCCGCGGGCGCGGGCGATCGGCACGCCGAACTTGTCTTCCTTGCGGCCTGTGGCGATCTTTTCATGGGTCTTGGCATCGACATCAGGGTTCACGCGCAAGGTGATGGGCGCGGTTTTGCCCAAAGCATTGGCCACGTCGGACAGCACGCGCAATTCTTCTGCCGATTCGACATTGAACTGCCGGATACCATGGGTCAGCGCATATTCCATTTCCTCGCGCGTCTTGCCGACACCGGAAAACACGATCCGCTCCCCCGGAATGCCTGCGGCCTGCGCACGGCGATACTCGCCGCCTGACACCACATCCATCCCCGCGCCGAGGTTCCCAAGCGTGCGCAGCACCGCCTGATTGGACAGCGACTTGATGGCGAAACAGACCAGATGATTCATTCCTGCAAGCGCATCCTGAAAGAGACGGAAATGCCGCTCCAATGTGGCTGTGGAATAGCAGTAAAAAGGTGTCCCCACCTGCGCCGCGATTTCGGTCAGGCAGACATCTTCGGCATGTAAAGTGCCGTCACGATAGAGGAAATGGTCCATAGGCAGGGCTTTCGGTCAGACGTCAGGCCGGGGCGCAGATGCTGTGTGCCTCCGGCGGGAGTATTTGCGGCAAGATGAAATCAGGTGTCGGGCCTTGAGCGCAGGAACAGATAGAGCGGCACCCCGCAGGACACGCCGATGCAAAAGGTCGCCGGGATCGCCAGAAGGCCGATAAAGCGCCGCCGTTGCCATGTCTCGACCAGCACGAACACGGTCAGCGCAATTGCGGCGATGGTCAGATCCCATACAAGGCCAGATGTGGCGGCGTTGACATGCCATGCATCGACCATGGCCATCAGCGACCATTCATTCTGCATGAACCATGTGATGAACCAGTACATCGGGTGGATGCTGCCCCAGACGGCCAGCGCCAGATAGATCATGCGCAATGGCGTCATAGCTTGGTTTTCACCCCGATGGTGACTTCGCCCGAAACAGAAAGGCCCCGTTCAGGCGTCTGCGCATAGCTTGGCGGCGCTTCCGCGCCACAGCCGATCAGGGCCAGAAGCGCAAGCAGGCTTGCATATTTCATCCCAACACCTCTTTCCAGCGCGCGATTTGTGCGCGGACATTTTCAGGCGCAGTGCCACCGTAACTGGTGCGGCTGGCCACAGAGTTCTGCACCCCAAGCACAGAATAGACCGCTTGAGTGATTTCGCCATGCACTTTCTGCATCTCGCCCAGGCTGAGGTCGGGCAGATCGCAGCCCTTGTCCTCGGCCAGCTTGACCAGACTGCCCGTCACATGATGCGCGTCGCGAAATGGCAGGTTCAATTCGCGCACCAGCCAATCCGCGAGATCCGTGGCCGTGGAAAAGCCCGAACTGGCGGCGGCTTCCAGCGCCGCGCGATTGGCGGTCAGATCGCTGACCATGCCTTCCATCGCGGCCAGCCCCAGAAGCAGGTTATCCGCTGCGTCAAAGACCTGTTCCTTGTCTTCCTGCATATCCTTGGAATAGGTCAGCGGCAGACCTTTCATCACGGTAAACAGCGCCACGGTCGCGCCCAGAATCCTGCCCATCTTGGCGCGCAGCAGTTCCGCCGCATCCGGGTTGCGTTTTTGCGGCATGATGCTGGAGCCAGTCGAGAAGCGATCCGACATCCGCACGAAGCGAAACTGCGCCGAAGACCAGATCACCAGTTCTTCGGCGAATCGCGACAGATGCATCGCGCAGATTGAGGCCGCGCCAAGGAATTCCAGCGCGAAATCGCGGTCTGCCGTCGTATCCAGCGAATTGGCCGTGGGCCGGTCGAAGCCCAGTGCTTGCGCTGTCATATGGCGGTCAATCGGGAAAGATGTGCCCGCCAAAGCCGCCGCCCCCAAGGGGCATTCATTCATCCGACGTCGCGCATCGATGAAGCGCGCGCGGTCACGGGCGAACATCTCCACATAGGCGAGCATGTGATGCCCCCATGTCACCGGCTGCGCGGTCTGCAGATGGGTGAAACCGGGCATGACCCAATCCGCGCCCGCTTCGGCCTGCGCCACGAAGGCGCGCATCAGCGCGTCCAGCCCGGCGATCGCTGCATCGCATTGTTCGCGCACCCAGAGCCGGAAATCCAGCGCCACCTGATCATTGCGCGAGCGCGCCGTGTGCAGGCGTCCAGCAGGCGCGCCGATGATCTCGCGCAACCTGTTCTCGACATTCATGTGAATATCTTCCAGCGCGGTCGAAAAGGCGAACTCCCCGGCCTCGATCTCGGCCAGCACCTGTTGCAGACCGCGGTCGATCTCGGCGGCATCGTCAGGCGTGATAATCCCGGTCGCCGCCAGCATGGCCGCATGGGCGCGCGAGCCCGCGA
>SKGU01000087.1 GCA_007117255.1 Natronohydrobacter sp.
GTGTGGCAAGGCTGGCCTGTGTGCGGCGCGCGGTCAAGCCCGACTTCGCCGGGCTACGACCAATGAACGAGGCGGGAAACTGACGCAGCTGTGACGCCCGGTCGCGTCTGGAAGTGCTGTGTGGCCTTTGACTGGCGGCAGAATTGCGTTAAGCCTTTGGCAAGTGGTCAGAGGATAGAATTGGTTATGATCGTCGAGCTTGGACATTTCGCGCTGATGCTGGCCTTTGCCGTGGCACTGGCGCAATCCGTCATTCCGCTGGTGGGTGCCCATAAGGGGTGGCGCGACTGGATGGTCGTGGCGAACCCTATGGCCAGTGTTCAGTTTTTACTTGTGGGGTTCAGCTATGCCGCGCTGACTTACGCTTTTCTGGTCTCCGATTTCTCGGTCAAGCTGGTGGTGGACAACTCACATACGCTGAAGCCGCTCATCTACAAGATATCGGGTGTCTGGGGAAATCACGAAGGTTCGATGCTTCTATGGGTGCTGATCCTCGCGCTGTTCGGCGCATCTGCAGCGTGGTTTGGCGGCAATCTGCCTGCGACCTTACAGGCGCGTGTTCTGGCCGTTCAGTCAGCAATTACCGCTGCGTTTATGGCATTCACGATTTTCACGTCCAACCCGTTCACACGTTTGGCCATGCCGCCTTTCGACGGCACTGATCTTAACCCACTGTTGCAAGATCCCGGCCTCGCCTTCCATCCGCCGTTTTTATATCTTGGGTATGTAGGTCTTTCGATGGCGTTCAGTTTCGCGGTCGCTGCCTTGATCGAAGGGCGCGTAGACGCTGCGTGGGGGCGCTGGGTGCGCCCCTGGACCTTGGCGGCCTGGGTGTTTCTGACGATCGGTATCGCAACCGGATCATGGTGGGCGTATTACGAACTTGGCTGGGGCGGTTTCTGGTTCTGGGACCCGGTAGAGAATGCCTCATTGATGCCTTGGCTCTTTGCTGCGGCGCTGCTCCATTCTGCGATTGTCGTGGAAAAACGCGAGACTTTGAAAAGCTGGACGATCCTGCTGGCCATTCTTGGATTCGGCTTCTCGCTTATGGGCACATTCATCGTGCGCTCTGGTCTGCTGACTTCGGTGCATGCTTTTGCAATGGACCCCGAACGCGGTGTCTTCATCCTGATGATTCTTGCCGCTTTCATGGGCGGTGCGCTGACGCTGTTTGCGTTCCGCGCGCCGGTGTTGGAAGCCAAAGGAGTTTTCGCAACGGTCAGTCGAGAATCCGCGTTGGTCGTCAATAACGTGCTTCTGGCAGTATCATCTTTCGTGATCTTCATCGGCACGATGTGGCCATTGATTGCGGAAATGTTGTTTGACCGCGTGCTGTCGGTTGGGCCCCCTTTCTTTAATGTGGCGTTCACACCGTTCATGGTCGGGCTTGCGATGGTGCTGCCCATCGGTGCGATGATGCCGTGGAAACGCGGCAATCTGGCAAAGGCGATGCAGCCTCTCTGGGGTATTGCTGCCTTCTCAGTTGCCATGGGCGCTGTGACATGGGCACTGCAGACCGGAAACTCGCCTCTTGTCCCGGTCGGGCTTGCCTTGGGGCTATGGGTCGTTCTTGGGTCAATAGCCGACCTCTGGACCCGGACAGGGCGTGGCAGCACAAGTAATCGCGTTCGCCGTCTTGGGCGGTTGCCGCGCGCTGATTGGGGTAAGGCAACCGCACATACTGGGCTTGGCATGACAATCTTTGCTGTCGCAGCGCTTGTCGGCTGGGAAAGTGAAGATATCCGCGTTGTTCAGATCGGTGAGAGCTTTGAAAAAGGTGGATACACGCTGACACTGACGTCGGTGGATCGCGTGCAGGGGCCGAACTATGTCTCTACCATGGGGACACTGGAAGCGTCGCGTGACGGTAGGTTCATCACCACCTTGCAGCCAGAAAAGCGCTTCTACCCAATTGCAGGCATGCCCACGACAGAGGCTGCGATTGACTACAAGATCCATCGGGACCTCTATATCACCTTGGGTGATCCGCAGGACAATGGTGGCTGGGCTGTACGCACCTACATCAAACCTTTTGCGAACTGGCTGTGGTTTGGGTGTTTCCTGATGGCGCTTGGCGGTATTTTCAGCCTTTCTGACCGGCGTTACCGGGTTGCGGCAGGTGCCGGGCGGTCGCGTCCAAACCCACCTAATTCGGTGCCGGCAGAATGATGGGTTTGCGTATATTGTTGATGGGGCTGGCCTTTGCTATGGCCAGCCCTGCTTTGTCGGTGCAGCCTGATGAGATTCTTGACGACCCGGTGATGGAATCGCGTGCGCGCGACATTTCGGCAGGCTTGCGCTGTCTGGTGTGCCGCAATGAATCCATTGACGAATCCAATGCTGAACTGGCGCGCGACATGCGGCTGTTGGTGCGTGAGCGACTGGTTGAAGGTGATACTGATACAGAAGTCGTCGCCTTCATTGTCGAGCGATACGGCGAATATGTTCTGCTACGCCCGACAACTGATGGGGCGAATGTCATTTTGTGGATTGCCGCGCCGGTATTGTTCATTGTCTCGCTCTTGGGTGCTGCGCTTTATCTGCGTCAGCGTTCTCGTGCGCCGGAACCCGTCGAAGACGGTTTGAGTGCTGATGATCAGGCACGGCTGAAAAAGCTGCTGGAAGAATGACGCACCGTTCGGGCTTTCCTTTCTTCATGTCGGGGCGCTAAGGTCACGCAAACCGTGCCGGAGGCCCAGGATGGACTATGAAACGCTGCTGATCCGCGAAGAGGGCGGAATCGGAACTATTACCCTGAATCGCCCAGACGTTATGAACGCGCTGAACAAGCAGATGCGCGCAGAATTGACCCATGCTCTGAAGGATCTAGGCGCGCGCGTGCGGGTTCTGGTATTGACAGGTGCGGGGCGTGCCTTTTGCTCTGGGCAGGACCTCGGCGATGGTGGCAACGCTGCGCAGATTGACCTGGAACGCACCTTGCGCGAAGAATACGAGCCAATGCTGCGCGCGATCTATGATGCGCCCGTGCCGGTCATTGCGGCTGTGAACGGCTCGGCGGCGGGTGCTGGGGCCAATCTGGCATTGGCGGCAGATGTTGTAATTGCAGCGCAATCCGCGAGTTTCATTCAAGCGTTCACACGGATCGGGCTGATCCCTGATGCAGGCGGCACCTGGTTTCTGCCGCGTCAGATCGGCTTTGCACGTGCGATGGGTGCAATGTTGTTCGCCGACCGAATCAGTGCGCAGCAAGCGGCTGATTGGGGCATGATCTGGGAGGCGGTGGACGACACAGTCTTTGACGCTGCTTGGCAGGCCCGCGCCACGGCTCTCGCATCTGGGCCTACGGTCGCATATCGCAATATTCGTCTGGCGCTGCGCAAGAGCCTGTCCAACCCGCTGGATGCGCAGCTCGCACTGGAAGCCCAACTGCAGGCGGAAGCAGGAAAGACGCGTGATTTTCGCGAAGGCGTAATGGCCTTTCTCGAAAAACGGACTGCGAGTTTCGAGGGGCGCTGACGTTGCGCGTGAAAAATGAGCCCGCGTCGCGCCCTAGAGCGGGAACATGGCCTTTCAGCATTTCCAAGCGCGGTGACGCATTGATTTGTTATGCACTGAATTGCGCCAAAGACGTGCAGGTGACACCACCGTTGTCCCCGCGCGCGTGACAATCGGTCTATGCAATATGCGAACAGTGCGAACCCGTGCATATAGACCTGTGTTGTGCGGGTCGCGCGCTACGTTGCCCATGGTGCAACCAACAATATGGAACCGATGACAAAAACGTCGGACACTCAAGGTTCTTGTCCCGTTACGCTTTGCGATCTGGCCCAGAGGGGGTTTGGCAGATGCCGTCAGCACCGATTACATGATGTAAATATGGTCGGCCAGCATATCCATATTTGCAAGACCCGCCAGCGTGATGATGTCGCCGTTGCCAAAATCTAGAACAATCTGTCCGTTCTCGACAGAGCCGTACATGGCAAGAACTTCTTCTGCAGTCAGATCGCCGTCCCAGAGGGCAGAATCCAGGTGCAGCATATCCTGATCAGAAAAGCTGAAATCCTGGATCAGCAATGTGTCATGCCCCTCTCGGAAAATGAACACATCCGCGCCCGGCCCGCCAACCATCGTATCATCGCCCGGCCCGCCGTCGAGCACATCGTCGCCGCGTCCGCCATGAATGAAGTCATTCCCGGTCCCACCATAAATCGTATCGTTGTCATCCATGCCCCAGAGTACGTCATCCCCTGCGCCGCCGTAGATCAGATCATCGCCCAGACCACCAAAGATCGTGTCATTTCCGCCGTGACCATAGATTGTATCGTTGCCGCGCCCGCCACCAATGCGATCGCCGCTATCGCCACCATGGATCAGATCATCGCCGCGCATGCCCCAAAGACTGTTGCGGCCTGCATTCCCGTAGATTGTATCATTGCCTTCACCGCCATAGATCGTGTCATTCCCGATGCCTCCGAACAGGAGATCATCGCCAGCGCCACCACCGAAACGATTGTTGCCTGAAACGGCAAAAATGGTGTCATTCCCTGCACCCGCCCACATTCGGTCATTGCCTGGCCCGCCCACGATCAGATCGTCACCGACACCACCATAAATGGTGTCATGCCCGAAACCGCCATAGAGTGTGTTGTCGCCCGCGCCGCCATAAATCAGGTCATGGTTGGTGCCTCCAAAAATATAATCATCCCCATCGCTGCCATTCAGGGTGTCGCGCCCCCCCGTGCCGATGAGGTAAAGGCCGGGTACGTCAGTCACGCTCGGTGGTGGCGGGGGATTCGGCACGATCGGGGCCGGTGGTTCCGGGTAGATCGGATCGTCCGGTGTGGGGGGGGATGGTGCAATATCATCCAGCAAAATATACAGTGAATCCGGCCCCACCAAGCCGTTTGGAAAGATTTCCTCGGCACTCAGGGGGCGGCCATCATGCGATGTTATGACGACCGTGACATCGCGATAGGTTACAATGGCACCCGATGCGGTTGATGTGATGCTCAACTGCCCGATATCGCGCAGCATCGGCAAGTCAGTCATATCCAAACGATCTTCGCCCGCCCTGAAGTCGGTGATCGTGACAGTTGTACTATGCGCCCGGATCACGAAGGTATCGGCCCCTGTCCCCCCGGTCATCACGGTGCGTCCCGGACCCGAAACAAGGATGTCATGCCCCGCGCCACCTACCAATGTGTCATTGTCACTGCCGCCAATCAGCACGTCATGGCCTGACGTGCCTGTCAGGCGTTCTGCCTGCGTGAGTGAGGCTTGGCGCACAGTTCCCAGTTGAGACATGTCGACCGTGAAATGGGTCACACCGCTGGCATTTTGCGCGCCGATCAGCACATGGACAGTATCGCCCGACACCGTGGCAGAGATGGTTAACGGCGTGTTCAGCGCGCCGCCCGCGCCGTCTGCCCATGTTTCCATATGGATCAACTGGCCGTCCGGCAACAGTTTGAACATGGTGACGCCGTGATCTGCACCGACTGCAAAAACGAAGACATGATCGCCTGCCTGAACCAAGGTTATGTCCTGCACATTGGCGAACCGCGTGCTGCTGGTGTCGATGATATGCTGCACCGGGGTAAGTGCGCCATCTGGCCCGACAGCGATGACACTGATGCTGGAGCCTCCGGCCGATGCGACCAGCAGGTAAGTCTGATCCTGAATCGTGACGATTTCCATTGCCGTGGGTGCGGCAATTCCGAGTCCTTGATCCGGGCCCAGGGTTGCGGTCTGTATCCACTGTCCATCGGATCTTTGGCGATAACTGGTCACTTGTCCGTCACTGCTACCCAGTGTCAGTGTGAAGACCTGCCCGTCCAGCGTGATTTGATGCACGGCAACAGTGCTGCTTTGCCATGCGTGATCCGGCAGAAGCGCAGTTGGCAGATCAGACAGCCTTGTCAGGGAAAACAGCGCTCCGACTGACCCCTCCAGATGCGCAGCTTCGAGATCGTCAAAGCTGATCTGGTGGACATGCCGCAATGCGCCACTGCTGGTCAATGGGACGCCAAACAATGTGGTGTCCGTCGCGCCAAAGAAGATAAACGTCTCACCGTTGATTTCGGCAACCGAGATTTCCGACAGGACATGACGTTGCAGACCCGGCGGAAACACATAGCTTGCCGTCTGGGTCAGGGTGCCGTCGCCACCTACACTATAGACAGTCAATCCGCCGTATTTGCCTGTCGTCGTTACAAAGAACACGCCTTGATCCGTCGTGACAATCACGCTGTCGCTGATACCTTGATCCAGCACATCTTCGCTCGCCGAATACACACCACCCAGCCGAAGCCACATGTCAGTCCCCTTCATTCCACCGCCGAACAGCATCAAGGGGCCGATGGCAGCGCAGAGGGCCTGAATCTGACAAAAACGCGACCTTTTCCTTGCATTCGACATGTTGCCGAGATGTCTGGTTAACCATGGCTTAGTTGTTTGATGGCAGTCTGGGCACATGCGCTTTCAGACCAACTCTGCTTTATTCCAGCCCGTGTCGCCGCCGCAGTCTTTCGCCGAAGCCGGGCGCGGATCACAGGGCGCGCGGCGCGTTGTGGCCATTGTGACCACACACAATAGACTAGCTCAGCTGCAACGGACGGTTGTGCAATTGCTGGCATTTTCAGCAGATCAATTGGCGCAGATTGTCGTAGTGAACAACTCGTCCAACGATGGCACGGCGGGGTGGTTGGCATCGGCGTCAGACCCGCGATTGCATGTAGTGACGCTTGACCGAAATATCGGTGGGGCAGGCGGCTTCGCATTAGGGCTGGATTACGCGCGCAAAAGCTTCGATCCTGATTGGTATCTGGTTATGGATGATGATGCGCGCCCTATGCCCGATGCCCTGGCGGTGTTTCATGCTAGTGATATCTCGAGCTGGGATGCAATTGCGGGCGCGGTCTATGACCCCAGCGGGGCGATTTGCGACATCAACCGCCCGACCCATGATCCCTTCTCAAGCTGGACCAAGTTTCTGCGTACAGTGCGCGCGGGGCGAGAAGGGTTTCATCTGGGTCCGAAAGACTATGCGGCATCTGACCCCGTGGCGGTAGACGGAGCGTCCTTTGTGGGATTGTTCCTGTCTCGGCGTGCGCTGGCGCTGGCAGGGCTGCCAGATGCGGCGCTCTTCGTCTACGGCGACGATGCCCTGCAAACGCTGCGTTTGTCGCGCGCAGGGGGGCGGATCGGGTTTTTCCCGAATATCCGTTTCGAGCATGATCACCCGTCAGCGATCAATGCGCAGATCAGCAAGCCCTTGTGGAAAGTTTATTATCAGCATCGCAATGCGTTGATTCTATATCGGCACGCTGCGGGCTGGGCTTTCTGGCCAATCTGCCTGGTCGTACTTCCGCGCTGGGCCATGCGAATGCGCGCGTATCCCGGTCGCCGAAGGGATTTTATGCGACTATTCCTGCACGGCATATGGCACGGTCTGCTGCGTAAAACCTCGACCTCTCATGAAACCGTTTTGCATTGGGCGCAAAAGAGCAAGTAACCGCGCATCAAGGCGGCTGAATGATGCCAAGCCAAGGCTTGTGCGGGCGATACTCATGCGCATGCATTTTTGAGTATGGGGCAAATGTCTGCGCCCGCCACTTTGCATTATAAAGACGCCTTGAACCTGCCTGACGCGCCCCGCAATCGGAATGAGCGGTCGATCTGTTGGGGTGGCGGGGCAATCAGCCATGCTGGCCCGGACGATGGCTTGCCGGGATCGCACTCATGCTATTGGCTATTTCTGTCGTGCCAGAAGATCACGGTGAAACAAGCGCATCAACATCATTCCCACCACAAGCGGCATAAGACACCATAAGCCGATATAGACCAGCGAAATGTAATCTGGCCTGTAGACTGGATAGAATGCGGCGCGCATCAGCCCGGTCAGGTGCAACAACGGGTTATACCACAACACCTCTTGTGCGGTGCGCGGCATATCCTCGTACAGCAGAATGACACCAGAAATCAGAAACAGCGGCGTTGTCAGGATCGACCAGATCTGTTGCCAGATCTCGAAGCGGTGGAACAGATAGCAATTCAGCACCCCTACGGAGAACCCCATGACTGCGGTAAAACCGATGGCAAGCATGACCAGAGGCCAGTCGATAAAGGTTTCGACCCCCTCAAAGATGAAAATGCCTGCCAGAATCATCATCGACACCCCTGTCAGCACCAGCGCATTCAGAAAAAATCGGGCGAGGACCGCATCAAACCATGCCACGCGTGGATATAGCAGCAGGCTACGAGAATAGCTTAGCGCATGCCCGGAAACCCCACCCAGGACGGTAAAATAGCGTACGATCAGAAAGCCTGTCGCCTTGAACAACAAGAAGCTGGTACCCAGTGTCGGTGCTTTTTGCAGAAGTGAGAATGCATAAGCCAGCATGACTATCACACCCAGCGGATGCAATAGCGCCCATAGATACCCCCCCGGTGTACGGCCGTAGCGGCTTGACAGTTCACGCAGCATCAGCGCCCAGATCGACCGCCGCGCGGCCCCCAACCAGCGCATCGGCATAGCTGTCAGATTTTGCATGGCGCATTCCTTCGCGCTGTTTCGGACTCACACAGTCTTAACCTCAATTTGCTAGCCAAGGTTTAACGCAACCCGCGCAACTCGCGCATATGGTGAAAGAGGCCGCATATGTCTGCACAGATCACTGCTCGCGAACGCCCTCCCGCGAAAGCCACCCCTGCAAAAACCAGTCCGGCCGAAGGGACGATGACTGTGCCCGTATCGCGTGATGCGCGGTTTCGCGACTGGACAGGCCCCGCCCATAACCCTGCGGCACCGCCGCCTTATGTTGCGCCGCCTCCAGTTCAGCCGGGATTGCCGGCGCAACGCAAGCGGGGCCTTTTCCTGTCGCTTGTGGTTTTGGTGCTTTTGCCGGTTCTGGCCGCTGCGGCCTATCTCTATCTGGCCGCACAGGACAAATATGTGTCGCAGGCAGGATTTACGGTGCGGCAGGAAGAAGGGGGGGCTGCTGCTGATCTTCTGGGCGGCATGTCACAACTTTTTGGAAATAGCGGCGCGGGGCATGCGGATCTGTTGTTTGAATATCTGCGCAGTCAGGAACTGGTGCGTCGGATCGATGCGGAGCTGGATCTTCGTGCGCATTATTCCCGCTTCTGGCAACAAGATCCGTTGTTTTCGATCCCGCCAGACGGTTCGGTGAATCAACTCACACGCTTCTGGCGACAAGTGCTTCGCGTGTCTTTCGACCGCAACACGGGGCTGTTGCTGCTGGAGTTGCGCGCGAACGATCCGCAATATGCCCAGACAATAGCACGCGCAGTGGTTGCCGAGAGCGAACGCATGATCAACCAGCTTAATGCGCAGGCCCGGCGCGACCGTATGCAGATCGCAAGCGCTGACCTTGTGGCCGCGGAATCCAGACTGCGTGCCGCACGCGAGGCGCTGGCGGAATTTCGGGTATCCACGCAAATCGTTGATCCAGACGCCGATATTCAGGGCCGCATGGGTGTGTTGAACAATCTTCAGCAGCAATTGGCACAGGGTATGATCGAGCATGATATGCTCACCCTGATCACCGATGATTCTGACCCGCGCATGCGTCAGGCCAAGCGGCGCATCGATGCGATTCAGACCCGGATCGCACAGGAGCGAAGCAGCTTCACCAGTCACGACGCAACTCTGGCAGAAACGGACTATCCCCGCCTGATCGCCCGCTACGAAAGTCTGCGGGCCGATCAGGAAATGGCAGAGCAAAGTTACTCTGCCGCGATTCGCGCACAGGATATGGCACGATCAAATGCCGAACGACAAAGTCTCTATCTTGCACTATTCATCCCGCCCACGCTGTCGGACGAACCCGGCTACCCGATCCGCCCGCTGATCCTTGGGCTTGTAGCGCTGTTCAGCTTGCTGATCTGGGCCTTTGGTGTGCTGGCCTGGTATTCGCTGCGTGACCGGAACTGAGGGGGCAATCATGCGCGCAGCATCTGCGACGATTCTGCAATTCGAGGATCTGGTCAAAGGATACTGGGTCGATGGCGTCTGGCGCCCGGTGATCCGTGGACTGACACTTACGCTGCCGCGGGGCAGGGCGCTGGCGCTGCTTGGCAGAAACGGGGCGGGAAAAACCACATTAATGGATCTGGTTGCAGGCAATCTGCGCCCTGATAGGGGCCGGATATTGCGCAATGGTCAGGTATCGTTTCCAGTGGGGTTCTCCGCCGGGTTTCATCGCGATCTCAGCGGTGCGCAAAATATTCGGTTTCTTGCGCGCGTCTATGGCGTTGACCCCGAAACACTGGTCGCCTTCGTCGCTGATTTCGCAGAGCTTGGGGCCCAGTTTCACCAGCCCTTGCGCACATATTCAGCCGGGATGCGCGCAAGGTTGGGGTTTGGGGCCTCGATGGGTCTGCCTTTTGACCTCTATCTGATCGACGAAGCGACATCGGTAGGAGACGGTCAGTTCAAGCGCAAAAGCAAGACGCTGTTTCGCGCGCGGATGAAAGAGGCCAGTGGCATAATGGTCAGTCATAACATGAACGAATTGCGCAAGTTCTGTGATGCTGGGATTGTGCTGCACGAAGGGCAAGTGTGGTATTTCGATAGGATCGAGGACGCCATTGGCGTGCATCAGGATATCCTGAGCGTTCATGGCTGAAGATACGCCATGAAAGTGCTGCACTATTACTGGATCGACCCACAGGATCGTGCCGGGCGCGGCGGTGGGGTTCGACTTTACATGCAGTCGTTGGTTGCGCAGCAGCGGCGGGTCGGTTGGCAGGTCAATACGCTGGCCTCTGGTTTGGCGCATGATCTGCGAGCACGTCCACCGCGTTGGCGCAAGTGTCGAGCAGGCCATTACGAGATCGTCAATTCGGGTTGCCTTGCGCCATCGCATGCTGATTTCGCGACCATGGCACAAGTCCAGGATGCCCCGACAGAGGCGACGTTTCTGGATTTTCTGGACCGCACAGGGCCATATGACGTCGTGCATGTGCATTCGCTGGAAGGATTGCCCGCGCAGTGCCTTGCGCTCAGGGGGCGCCATCAGGCGACACGGCTTGTGATGAGCCTGCACAATTATCATCCGTTCTGCCCACAAGTGAATCTTTGGTGGCAAGAGACCGCGAATTGCCAAGATTTTGCGGGCGGGCACAA
>SKGU01000275.1 GCA_007117255.1 Natronohydrobacter sp.
CGTTTCGCTGGTGCGCGCTGTCGGGCGACCCGGAAGATATCTACAAGACCGATCAGGCCATGCGCGAATTGTTCCCGGAAAACGACCACCTGCACCGCTGGCTGGACATGGCACGCGAGCGCATCGCCTTTCAGGGCCTGCCCGCGCGCATCTGCTGGCTGGGCCTGGGCGATCGTCACCGCGCAGGGCTGAAATTCAATGAAATGGTCGCCTCAGGCGAATTGAAAGCGCCCATCGTCATTGGGCGCGACCATCTCGACAGCGGCTCCGTCGCCAGCCCCAACCGTGAAACCGAAGCCATGCTGGACGGATCAGACGCAGTATCCGACTGGCCGCTGCTGAATGCATTGATGAACACGGCATCGGGCGCAACCTGGGTCAGCCTGCATCATGGTGGCGGCGTGGGCATGGGGTTTTCGCAGCATTCCGGCGTGGTGATCGTGGCCGATGGCACCGCCGAAGCCGCCAGCCGCCTGGAGCGCGTCTTGTGGAATGACCCGGCATCCGGGGTATGGCGGCACGCAGATGCGGGCTATCCCGAAGCCCTGCAATGCGCAAAAGATCACGGGCTGCGCCTGCCGGGCATCCTCGGCACCTGACCGGGCCGCCCTCGCCCCGCTGGCACTGCGCGCGGGCACAAACGGGGCGCAATCGATCCCATACCGCCGCAGCGCTGTGCCGCGCGGCGGACCCTCACAACATATACCCGCATGCGCCAGGCCAGTCAGGTGCCGGACGTCAGCAGCGCTTGCAATGTTGCCAGTTCGTCAGCCTCTTGCGCGGGCTTGTCATTGCGGATGCGGGCAATACGGGGGAAACGCATGGCCAGCCCCGATTTATGGCGTGTTGACCGGTTCAGCCCTTCAAACGCAACCTCAACGACTTTTTCAGGCTTCACGGCACGCACCGGGCCGAAACGCTCGGTCGTGTTGTTGCGCACGAAACGGTCAAGCTCTTTCATCTCTGCATCGGTGAACCCAAAATACGCCTTGCCAACCGGTACAAGCTGGCCAGCATCCCAGACACCGAAAGTGAAGTCTGAATAATAGCCAGAGCGCTTGCCATGCCCGCGCTGTGCATACATCAGCACAGCATCCACAAGCATCGGCTCGCGCTTCCATTTGAACCAATGCCCCTTGATCCGTCCCGCCAGATAGGGGCTGGCGCGATGCTTGATCATCACGCCTTCGATCACCGGGTCGGGCGGGGCGGCGCGCATTGCGGCCAATTGATCCCAGTCTGTCAGCGGCAGCAAGGGCGACAGGTCTATGCGCGCAGGGTCCAGTTCCGCGACCGTGCTTTCCAGCATGTTCCGGCGCGCTGTCAGCGGCAGCGCGCGCAGGTCTCTGCCCTCCCGGAACAACAGATCATAGGCGCGCAACGCAGCAGGATGCGAGGCCAGCATCTTCGCGCTGACTGTCTTGCGGCCCAGTCGGGTTTGCAGGTCGCTGAATGCCGCCACCCGCTCACCGCGCCGGATCAGCAATTCACCATCAATCACGCCATCAAAGTCCAATGCCGCAAGCAGGTCTGGAAACGCGCCGGAGATATCATCGCCGCTGCGCGAATAAAGCCGCCTTTCACCGTGATCGCTGACCGCCTGAACGCGGATACCATCCCATTTCCATTCTGCCATGAACTCTGCCGGGTCGCGCAGGCGCAGATCATCCAGATCAGTCGGGCTGGACAGCATCACAGGCCGAAAGGGCGCGCGCGCTGCGCTGACGGGTTTGGGGCCTTCTTCTGCCCAGTGGAAAAGGCTTTCATAGGGCGGGGATAACCCATGCCAAAGTTCTTCGACCTCTGCCAGATCAAGCGCACCATAATCCGCGACCGCCTGCCGCGCCAACCGCGCCGACACACCCACCCGCAGCCCGCCTGTGGCAAGTTTCAGATACGCATAACGCTGTGACGGCGGCAGGCTATCGAGCCGCGCGATGATCCGCGCAGGCAGTTGTGTCTTGGGGCTATCTTGCAACTCGCGCACCAACTCCGACAGCGCAGGACTGTCGATCTGCGCGGGCGCGGGCCAGATCAGTGCAATGGTTTCTGCCAGATCACCAACGAAATCATAAGACAGCGCGAACAGTTCTGCATCCACGCGCGCGGTCACCAGTCCGCGCAGAAGCGACGGTGTGACACGACGCAGGGCCAGATCACCAGTCAGCGCGGCCAGTGCATAACCCCGATCCGGATCGGGGGTCGCTTTGAAATACCCCGAAAGATGCGCCAGTTTCAGGTTACGCCGAGGCGTGAACGCAAGCCGTTCCAGCAGATCGGCAAATCCGGCAATCATTCGGGTTCATCCTCATAGCCAACCAGCCTCAGCGGTATAGCCTTGCGCTGACGGATCGCGCACCACCGCAAAAGCGCATCTTCGCGACCATGGGTGATCCAGGTCTCGGCAGGGTTCAGATCCTCTATGGTTTGCGTCAGTTGTCCCCAATCAACATGGTCGGAAATGATCAGGGGCAATTCAACCCCACGCTGTCGGGCGCGGGCACGCACCATCATCCAACCAGAGGCAAAACAGATCACCGGGTCAGGGAAACGCTGCGCCCATGTCGCGGCAAAGGCCGAAGGGGGGCCAAGAATGATCGCACCCGCGAAATCGCCCTTGCGCCCGCGCGTGACCGTGGCCGGGCGCAGATCGCCAAGCGCAACCCCTTGCGCGATGTGATAGTCGCACAGCTTTGCCAGCGCGCCATGAATGTAAATCGGTGCGTCATAGCCTGCCTGGCGCAAAAGCATGATCACGCGCTGCGCCTTGCCAAGCGCATAAACACCCACCAGATGCGCGCGATCAGGGAAAGCGCGGACCGAAGCCAGCAACTTGCCGATTTCCTGCACAGGGTCGGGATGGCGGAAAACAGGCAGCGCGAATGTGGCTTCAGTCACAAGGATATCGCAGGCCACTGGCTCCCATGGTGCGCAGGCGGAGTTGGGGGTGCGGGTATAATCGCCAGTGACAACACAAACCTGCCGCGCATTTTCAATACGGATCTGCGCAGAACCAAGCACATGGCCCGCCGGATGAAAACTGACCGTCACACCATTGATGCGCGTGGGGCCAGTGGCGACCTGACGGCTTGGGGTGAAGCCGTCGCCATAGCGCAGCGCCATGATGTCAAGCGTCTGGGCCGTGGCCATGACAGCGCCATGGCCTGCGCGGGCGTGATCGGCATGGCCATGTGTGATCAGCGCGCGAGGGACAGGGCGCACCGGGTCGATGTGAAAATCACCCTCAGGGCAATACAGACCCTCCGGGCGCGGAATGAGAATGGGATCGGCCATACGCAAGAAGATAGGACGTTTGCAGGCCCGCGCCAATGCGGCCATCATCAAGGGCGTCGGGGCGCGTTCAGGCCCGCATCAGCCCATCACCCGAAGCCCGCGCGCGCGCGTGAAAACGACGCGCAAGGCCGCGGCTATTGCCCATATTCTGCCGAAACAAATGCGCACGCCAGTGCGGAACAGATGGGTCCACTTGTCCAACGCAATCAGACCGGATTCTGTGCCCCGGCGAAAAACAACAATCGCCCCTGACCGTCATAGATCGGACGAATACGCAGACGGTTCACGAAAGCTGACCCATCCTTGCGATAGTTCAGAATATCGATGGTAAATCGCGTCTGGGCCTGCAAGGCGCAGCGGATCGCATCAATCGCATGCGGGCTGGTCTCAGGGCCTTGCAGAAAACGACAATTGCGCCCGATGGCCTCTTCGGGGCTGTAGCCTGTATGCGCCTCGAACTCATCACTGACGAAAATCATCGGGTTGTCCGGCAAGTTCGGGTCCGAAAATACCACGCTCATGTCGGATTCATCCGGCTCCAGCAGGCTGTGCAACGCCTTCTGATCCATGGTCGATTTGACTGCGGGCATGACATCCTCCGGGTTGGGCCAGTCCCGGCATCGGGAATGGACTGTCCATTGCGCTGGAGTATCATGCTATTTCTCGGCAACCGCAACACCGTCCTGTGACCTGCAGTGCCAAACCGGGCAACCTGTCACGGATGCATCAGCACCATCACGCGCAACATCCAACCCAGACTCGGCTCATCGGGTCAGGCGGCGGGCAAGCTCCGCGATATGCTCTGGTCGCGTCTCACAGCATCCTCCCACAATCGTGGCGCCCTGTGAAACCCAACGCATCGCATGATCAGCATAGCTGACAGGGCCAAGGTCGTTGCGCGCCGCAAGTGCGCTGACATTGGATTTTGCCTGCGTGAATGCATCTGTGATCCGGGTGAAGGCATTGGCATAGACACCGCAGGGCAGATCACCAGCCACCAAGACCTCTAGCGCCGCAGGCATCGCTTCGGGAACAGAACAATTGGCCAGCAGCGCAGACGCCCCCTCACCTTGCGCAAGCGGCAAGACGTCAGACACAGGCTCACCGGAGCGCAGCCTTGTGCCATCGGCATCATCTACCGTCACCGCCAACCAGACCGGAACGCCTGCCTTTTGCGCAGCAACCAGCACCGCACGCGCATGCAGCAACGAGGCGACCGTTTCGCAAATGACCAGATCGACACGCCCCTGCATGAGGCCCGCGCATTCCGCATAAAGCGGAATCGCTGTGTGCAGGTCGGGATGCGCATCTGGGCGATAACTGCCGTTCAAGGGGCCAAGCGCACCAGCAATAAGCCCCGCGCCATGCGCAGCGCGGGCAATTTCTGCTGCACCAAGCGCACTGTCAAAAAGCGAGGCAAAGTCTTTCTCGAACTCTGTTCCCACAAGCCGATCTCGATGCAGCGCATAGGTATTCGCTGTTGCAATATCCGCGCCTGCCGCAAAGTAGTCGGCGTGAATATCCGCCACCAGATGCGGGTGATCGTGCATGACGCACATGGACCATTGATGCGTCGGCGCGTCGCCAGAGCGCCGCAACAATTCCTGGCCCATGCCCCCATCCAGCAATGTGATCTGCGTCATGAAACAAACCCCTCGATCCGACCGGCAGGCTTGGGCCAGCATGGTCGGCTGCACATAGTGGCTTGCGCAACATAATCAAAGCTGAAATCCGAATGCAGACGCGCCAGCGCATCATGCGAGGCTGATACCCCAAAGAGCAGGTCAGAAAACTCCGACGCCTCCAACTCGCAACCGCAACAGTCAACAGCCGTGTTCAAGGTGCCACCCATTGACCGGCGAACCCGTCCTCACGCATGTAGCGCGCCCGCCGGTGATCCGGGCCTAGATGCACGAGATCCATCTCCAGAACATGAAGATCCAACACTGCAAATGACGCAGGGTCAGGGGACTTTGTATACGCCAGCGCATCCCTCACGGGCTGACCGGGCGGTGGTGAGCTGCCATAGGCCATCCGTGCATGCTCCGGCATCTTGTCCCAGAGCGGCGCAGCATCCGCTGCGGTCAGAATCGTCACTGAAGCCTGTAGCCGGATTTGCAGATGTGCTGAACTGTCCCACACAAGAAGCGCCGCCATGGGGGTCGCACGCAAATCATCCACCTTGGCAGATTGCAGATCAGTATAGACCCGCAATATCCCGGCCTGCTTGTCCACTGCACGCAGCACCACGATCCGTGCTTGTGGCATCCCCCGCGCTGAAACCGTGGCAAGCGTTGGGTGTCGCGCAGGCGCATGACGATCACCCACCCCGCGCGACAGCCGCGCCCATGCCTGCTCATACAATCCGTCCAGCGTATTGGCCCAAGGGTGGCGATTGACCGTCATTTATACACCGCACGCCGCGCCGAGACCTGGCGCAACCGCTTGCGCCAGGCTCTGTAACTGCCGGGTTTCAATTCACGTCGCATCAATGCTTTCACATCATCCGGGCCAAGCCCATGCTCCGCACGGATCGTGTTGAAACTGATGTGATCGCTCAATGCCATCTCGATGATGGAACTGACGGTTTCCTGATCCAGCCGGGGCTGTCGCATCCTGAGACCTGCAAACTTGCTCTATCCATCGGGGGAGATGGTGCAGCCTGCCGACCTGTCAACGCCCTGTCGTGACATTGGCGCGCTTCTGCCACGACCG
The DNA here is from genome assembly GCA_007117255.1 of Natronohydrobacter sp. Lineage (GTDB taxonomy): Bacteria > Pseudomonadota > Alphaproteobacteria > Rhodobacterales > Rhodobacteraceae > Roseinatronobacter. The sequence continues at coordinate 6,010 of SKGU01000275.1, forward strand.
CACTTTGTCACCGATCATCCCGCGTTGGGCTGCATGTCCTAGATCCGCGCGATCCGCCGCGCACTGACAACAATCGCCAGCATCAACACGGCCACACCCGCCATTGCGATAGACAGGCTCGCGGCCTGTGCCGCGAAACCGATGACCGCAGGCCCCAGAAGAATGCCCGCATATCCCGTCGTCGTCACCGCCGCAATTGCCAGCGCGGGCGGCATCACATCCTGACGGCCCGCAGCGCTGAACAGCACCGGCACCAGATTGGCCGCACCCAGCCCCACCAGCACGAACCCCACCATCGGAGCCAGAACACCGGGCGCAAGCGTGATCAGCACAAACCCTCCCGCCACTGTCAGCCCTCCCCAGAATAGCGTTGCGAATGGACCCACCCGCGCCACCAACCGATCACCGACAAGCCGCCCCGCAGTCATTGCAATCGAGAACAGCAAAAATCCAAGTCCGGCTTGTGTCTTGGGCAGAATATCGCGCTCGACACTCAGCAGCGCCCCCCAATCCAGAACAGCCCCCTCGGCCAGAAACACGATGGCACTCAGAACAGCGATCAGAAGCACGATACCACGCGGCAGGGCGAAAGGCGGGGCTGGCTCATTCGCCCGCGCCCGCAGCAGGCGCGGAGCCGCCACCACAAGCGCCACCGCAGCTATCAACGCCCCCGCCAACGCCGCCACAAAAGGCGGCAGCCCCATAGTGAGAAACGCCGTCATGCTGCCCGCGCCTGCAATGCCGCCCACGCTCCACATGGCATGAAAGCCCGACATCATGGGGCGGGCGGTTTCACGCTCGACCTTCGCGGCATGAACATTCATCGCCACATCAATCGTGCCCAGCGCCGCCCCGAACACAAACAGCAGCCCCCCAAGCAACAGCAGCCTGTCAGACAGCATCAGCAGCGGCAGCAGCAGCACCAACCCGCCACCGCCCAGCAAGATCATGCCCCGCGCGCCACGCTGTGCACTGATATAGCCCGTCACGGGCATGGCAATCAGCGAGCCAAGGCCCAGACATAACAGCAACAGACCCAGCTGCGCGTCACTGGCCTGAAGCTGTGCTTTGGCAAAGGGGATCAACGGCGCCCAGGCCGCCATCACGAAACCGGCCGCGAAAAAGGACAAACGCGTGGCGAGGGCCGCCCCCTGACGCGAGGGCATGTCTTCAGAAAGGGCAACCATGGTGGCTCACGAATTAGTTGTTAGCGCAAACTACGCAGTTTGATCCGCCAACACCACACGTTTCTGAACCTTTGCCATAGACAGGTCTTGCCCAGCGCAATGCCAGTGGCAGCGCCTAGAAATCGACAATATCCGCATCGGCAATCAGTTCTTGCAACCTGACATCAGCCATGCTGCTGACCTTGCGCTCAAAGACCATCTCACGCACCCGGTCATTGCTCGGCGGCTCGTCAAAAGACAACTCGCGCGCGCACAGCATCAGCACAACCAGATTGCCGCCTTCAGTCGTATTGGCCGAAATTTCACCCCGGTCCAGCCGCGCCAGCTCAATCGCATCCGATTGCGGGATCGCACCCATCAGCGCTTCGCGTTCGACCAGCGCCTCTTCCGGCAGCCCGCGCGCGAAAGGTCCAAGGCTTGCACAATTCGTCACCTGCGCACGCATCTGAGCCACCCGCGCAAGGTTTTCCTCACTCCGCCCTCCTGGCAATAGCAGGCGCTGATAGGTCAGCGTCACGCGCTCTGCTGGAATATCACGCGAACTGTCCAATGCGCGGATCTGGAAATAGGCAATCGCGCCGCCCACCTCCAGCGGACCGATGATCTGCCCAGCCCGGCCCGAAGCCACCACACCGGACACCTGGCTTGGCAAGTTGCCCACCGGCACCCAGTCCGGCAAACGCCCCCCCTGATCACGCGTGCCTGCCAAGGAGAACTCCCGCGCCAAACGCGAAAACTCTTCAACACTTCCCGCGGATTCGATCATTTCCATGATCTGCGCCACAGCCTCTGCAAATTCCGGATCCGTCGGCAGGAAAATCTCGGACAAAAGCACGCGCTGCGTGCCAAGAATCGCCGCGACATCCCGCGCGCGCGCCACATCGCCGCTCGAAACAGAGACCAGCGCCGGAAGCTGCTGACCAACCAGCTTGCGCCATAGCAACCCGGCCTCGACAAAGTTCACGAAGGTCTCGCGATCCACTCCGGCCTCGCCAAGCGCGGCCACCAGCTCTTCTGCACTCAGTTCAGCCCGCGACGCGAATTCGCTCATGCCTTCCTGGATCTCGTCACGGGTGACGCGCACATTGCGCCGACTGGCATAATCGCGCTGGACCGCTTCTTCTGTCAGGCGCTCAAGCGCTTCCATACGCGGATCGGCCGCGCCAGCATTCAGTGCCACCAGAAACCGCATGCGCTGCTCGATATCATAATTGCTGATCACACGATCATTGACCTTGCGCGCTGGCGAGAAGGGATTTTGCGCCTGTGCCATAGGCAGGTTGGCGAAGCCAAGGGCCAGCACAACGCCGAAGACAAGCCCGAATCGCGTAAAAACCGAAGCCTTGAAAATGCGCATCACGTCAGTCCGTTTCCTTGTTTGCCCAGTCTGTCGGGCCTGCTCTCCGGGCTTACACGCTTTGCCCGCACTTGTCATTACGCATGACCCGGATTTCCTGTCTGCAAACTTGCCTACAGCATCCGAGGCCTACATGTCACTACAGGCCCGGCGCGCGCGCGACGGATTGCCACCGATGCCCAGAATATCAATATTCAACCCGAAACTGGTGCGCGCCGAAGGCGTGGTCGCCGAAGCAAACTGTCGTTCGACCCCCAATTCCATGCGCAGGCACTCATTCTCGTAATTCAACCCCACCAACGCGCGCGCCGCGCGATTCTGCGCTATGTCGTAGCGCCAGCCCACGCGCCCCGTCCAATACTCATCAAGTTGGCGCGACCCCTCGAAACTCCATTCCGATGCTGTCGCGGCGCGATCCTCGAAGGCATTTCCCAGAATGCGCATATAGCTGGTAGACACGCTATAGGTGTCAGTTGTCCAGTCCAGTTCAAATGCAGTACGTTGCAGCCTGAAATCCGACGTGAACAATGACCGGTTGCTCAGGCTCAATCCCTCTACAGTGTCCAGACTGCCTGCAATCAGCCAGTTTGAACGTCCCCCCGCCAAAGGTGTAGCCGCCGCGAATTGTCCAAGGTCGCGCTGGCGCCATATCCGCCCAAGTGTCAGCGTACTGGACAATCCACGCGGATCGTGACGCGTCCAGCTCAGCCCAAGATTGGCCCGCAAGCCCGCCTCGCGTACATCGCGGCCAGCAAAGCGATCATAGGTGAACAGGTTGCCCTCATCTAACTCCGGCATGCGGCTGGCCTCATGCGGCAGATTCGAAAGCCGGTCACGCCCCCAGATCACCTGCGCCACAGGCTCGATCACATGGCTGACCCCATCCGCGTCGCTGCGTACAAGCGGCCAACGCAATTCTGCCATCAGATTGGGCGTCACGCGCGACACAGATGTCGGAAAGGCCCCACCGGTCTGCGACAGGCGGAAATGATCAACGCCCAGATGCGCGCCCACAGCCCCCAGCACACCGCCCGGCAGGACCGCATCGCGCCGCCAGTCCAGATCAAGGCTCAACCGCCCCATCTGACGCGGGCGCGGACCGGGACCAAAGCCGGGCGCAGGTTCGGGCAGTCCCGCAAAGACCTGCTTGCGCCGGTGGACATGCGCTTCCAGCCGGAACCCCGCAACACCGCCAAGCCCCGGCACATCGCGCCTGCGCTCCAGCACAGCCTGCCCGACCTGATTGGGCAATTGCGCGTTCACATCGGCCAGCCGCAGCGAGCGGAACTGCAAGGCTTGCAAGCGGATACGCTCATCGCGGCGGATACGCTCGAGCGTGATATCGCTGGTCAGGCGCGGCTCGTCACGATCGTAATCTTCCAGCACCCCGCGATCCGATGGCTGGATCAGATTGAAACCAAGCTGATACCCGTTGCCCAGCGCAAAATCACCGGTCGCATACCCAAGCGTCCGCGTTCGCCCCGGCCGGATCGAATCGCGCGCAACCAGCCCGCCTAGCTCCAGCTGTCCGGTGGCAAAGGCCTGCCGATAGCGAAACTCCAGCGCGCGGGTGCCCTTGGACGCCACGAAAGGCGTCAGCGTCAGATCCCTGTCTTGCGACAACACAATGAAATAGGGCGCACGCAACCCGACCCCATGCCCGGTATTGAACGTGAATCGCGGGCTGAGAAAACCAGTCGCGCGTTCCAGTCGCGGATCAGGCACGCGCAGACGCGGCAGATAGGCGACCGGCAGACCGAACAGCCGGAACTGCGCATTCTCGAAATAGACCTGCAGCTCGTCTTCGTCATGCACGATCCGGCTGGCGCGGATTTCCCATAGCGGTGTCGGGCGGCGTTCGCACACTTCACAAGAGGACGCGATCACCGAGGTCATCTCGGTGTAACGCTCGTCCAGCCGCTCGACACTGCTTGCGGCCACCTGAAACTGCTCGTCAAACACCACCCGCGCCGACCGGATCAGCCCCCGCCGCATCCCGTCCGAAAGATCGGCAGACTCGGCCAGCATCACCACGTCGCGCCCGTCATTGAGCACCAGCGGCCCCTCGACCGACAACGCGCCAGTGCTGCGATTATAGGTGATGCGCCGCGCCTGCAGACGCGTGGTGCCATAAAGCGCTTCGACATTGCCTTCTGCGATCAGCAGATTGGCCCCATCAATAAACAGCCGATCCGCCACCAGAGTTGCGAACTGCGACGCCTCCGATGAGGTCTGCGCCAGGGCCATGCGCACAGGCGGCACGACACTCGCGCCTGCCCCAAGACAGCCCACCACCAGCAGCACACGCAAACTGTGGCGCAAGGTGTTGCGCCACGGGCCTGACTGCTCCGGTTGCGGACCGATCCTCACCCTTCCTCCATGTTCAACATCATTCCGATCGCAAATAACACTGTGGCAAAAGGCAGACCCCATGCTGCCAGGAGCACGGGAATCTGTCCGCTTTCCCCCAAAACCTGCGCAAAGTTACGCAGAAAAAACAGGCTGAATCCAGCCAGAATCGTGATCAAGGCCCGGATTCCCGCCCCGCC
>SKGU01000061.1 GCA_007117255.1 Natronohydrobacter sp.
GAGCCCCCTGCGCGGGCGCTGGCGCATCGCATAGCAGATGCTGCTCAGAAATAGCTGCGCACTAGGGCTTCCGAGACCAGCCGCCATCCGTCAGCCACGACAAAGAAAGATAGCTTGAACGGCAGCGATACGATGGCGGGTGGCACCATCATCATTCCCATCGACATCAGCACAGCAGCCACCACCAGATCGATGATCAGAAATGGCAGGAAGATCAGAAACCCGATCTGAAAGGCGCGTGCAACTTCGCTGAGCATGAAGGACGGCACCAGCACGGAAAGTGGGGCATCTGCAGACAGAACCGTGTTTACACCAGGGCGCAGGCTGGCAAGGCTTTCATAAGTGTCCATATCCACACGGGCGACCATGAAGGCGCGAAACGGGTCCATTATCTGCACAAAGGCTTCATCCATCTCGATCAGCCCGTCATTCAGCGGCACAACGCCACCTTGCCATGCGGCTACAAAAACCGGCTCCATCACGAAATAGGTCAAAAACAGCGCCAGTGACACGATCAGCATATTCGGCGGCGATTGCATCAATCCAAGCGCCTGCCTCAAGATCGCAAGCACTGTCACGACAAACGGGAAACACGTCACCATCACAAGCAAGCCAGGCACAAGGCTCAGCAAAGTCAGCAAGATCAGCAGTTGAACCGCGCGGACACTCAATGCGCCCTGATCACCGAAATTCAAGGTGATTTCCTGCGCATACGCCCCGGTTGTCGCGACAACGACCATGCCCAACATGACCGCCCAAAAGAGACAAATACGTGCGGCCATACCCCTAAAGCGCCTCGCGCAAATCGATGATTTCGGTCAAGCGGACACCAAGGTAGCCCGCTTGATCACCGTCCAGTTCCTGCAACTGACCGCGTGCAATCAGCTTGTCGCCGATAAACAGTTCCACCGGGTCTTCGACGCGCCGGTCCAGCGCCAGCACAGAGTCGCGCTTGAGTTTAAGCAGATCGCGCACCAGCGGACGCGCACGCCCAACTGAAATGGTGATCTCGATAGGTACCTGATTCAGGATACCACTGGTCATTTCATCATCCACCATGGATCGCTTCCTTGTCATTTTGTCGTTGCAGGCTCTGCGTAAAAATCTCGCGCAGACCTTCGAGCACATGGTCGAGGTCAATGACGCGCTCCTGCGCGTCCAGTGACAATGCGACCTGGGACTCTGTGAAACTGGGTTCGGCCAGAAGCTCGATCTGGACAGATGGCACTGCCGCCACAATCGCGGTGAGTGTATCCACCGATGCGGGCGCACATCGAATGCGGATAGGCGTCAGGGTGTTCTGAGCGACAAGGGCGCGCAATTCGGCATCGAGATGGTCATGCACCGACATCCGCACAGCCTCTGGCAGAACCGTATCGAGCATCGCGCGCACCAGTTCCATGAACCCCTGTTGCAAAGCGCCATGAGCCTCATGGTAAGAGAAACTCACCGCCTGCAATGCTTCTTCGGTGGCGATCTGACGCAGCGCATCTTCATTGCGCATATGTTCCAACGCATCCTGCCAACCCGCAGCATAGCCCTGTTCATAGGCTGTTTCGCGCAGCTTCTCGGCTTGCTGCGCATCAAACACCACAGTGGCATCATCAATCGCAGCAGTCTCGAAAATCTCAAGCTTCAGCATGGTCTGTCTCATTGTGGTTCCTTGCGATCATCCATCCAATGACGCAGTACATGAGCAGATTCTTCGCCACGCGACTCAATCAACTGGCGCAGGCGTTCAACGGGGTCTTGCGATTCCATGTCATCACCTTGGAAAGACATCGCCTGATTCATCGGGCTATCCTGAAGCAGATCAGGCAGGAATGGCCCCGCCAGCCCATCCGCAGGTGGCTCTTCCGGTTTGCGGGCTGCCAATAGCAATGGTCGCAAGACAAACAGGGCCAGGACAAGAAGCGCCAGCAACATGAACACCCATTTCAAGAGCGTCATCAGATCCAGCGCTGATGTTGAAAAGAAACCTGTAGCGGCTTCAGTTCCCATGGCGGCAACAGGTTCAAAGGGCAGCGAACGCAAAGTGATCACATCGCCGCGGGCCTCATCAAACCCGACTGCCGACGCAACCAACTCGCGCAGAGCGTCAAGCTCGGCCTCTGCGCGTGGCTGCCACGTCACCGCGCCTGCCCCATCCACTTCGCGCACCCCGTCGATCAGCACGGCCACTGTCATCCGGCGGATAGCACCAGGCTGGCGTTCCACTTCGCGCCGCGTCTCTGATACTTCGAAATTCGTGCGCTGACGATTCTGGCTTTCGCGCGATTCGGCGGCACCGTCGGTTGCGGCGGCATCACCATCAGGCAGGTTGCTGGCGACCGTGACACCCTGGCTGCGGCTATCGGTGCTGTTAACGCTGTTTTCCTCTGTTTCGCTGCTGATTGCGACTCGCGAATCAGGGTCGATACGGCGCTCATGGATCACTTCGCGATCCGTGACCGTTTCAATGCTCAACTCCACCACTGCGCGCCCGTGGCCGACATGCGCTTCAAGCAAACGCTCAACATTTCGACGTAATTCCTGCGCGCGATCGGTACCTTGCCCAACTGGACTTGCCTCACCTTCCGGCCCGTAAACAAGCCCGCCAAGCCCATCAATGACCGACACACCGTCCGGCGACAGCCCTGCCACGGCGGATGCCACAAGAAACCGCAGTGACCGGGCTTGCGCAGGCGTCAGTGTTCCACCGGATGTTGTGACGGTGACAGACGCTGTCGGGACGACTTCACGCCGAAAAACATTAGAGGTCCCCTGCGCGATATGAACCCGCGCCGACCGTATATGTGGACTTGCGACAATTGTTCGCGCAAGTTCGCCCTCTTTGGCACGCCAATAGGCCGCGTCGAACATCTGTGAAGTCGTGCCAAAACCGCTCAGCGACTCGAGCAATTCATAGCCGGAATGCGCGTTCGCCGGCAGCCCGCTGGCAGCCAGCATCAGGCGGGTTTCATCGCGCAATGC
>SKGU01000128.1 GCA_007117255.1 Natronohydrobacter sp.
GCCTGTGCCCTTGGGGCACAGGCACTGGTGCTTACATGAGACGGCGCGTGATGACCTGCGCCTGAATCTCGCCTGCACCCTCGAAAATGTTCAGGATGCGCGCGTCACACAGAATGCGGCTAATCTGGTATTCCAGCGCAAATCCGTTCCCACCGTGGATCTGCAAGCCGTTATCAGCGGCCGCCCAGGCCACGCGTGCGCCAAGTAGCTTCGCCATGCCCGCTTCCAGATCACAGCGACGCTCGGCGTCTTTTTCGCGTGCGCTGAAATAGGTCAATTGACGCGCAACCATGATTTCCACTGCCATCATGGCCAGTTTCGCGGCGACGCGTGGGAATTCGATCAGCGATTTTCCGAATTGCTTGCGGTCTTCGGCATATTGCATCGACACTTCCAGCGCATTCTGCGCCACGCCAATGGCGCGCGCCGCGGTCTGGATGCGCGCGGATTCAAAGGTCTGCATCAACTGCTTGAAGCCTTGACCTTCCTCGCCACCGAGCAGGTTTTCGCCTTTCACGCGGAAATCGTCGAAATTGACGGTGTATTCCTTCATTCCGCGATAGCCCAGAACCTCGATCTCGCCGCCGGAAATGCCGGGATCGACAAAGGGCTTCTCATCTGTGCCTGGCGTCTTTTCTGCCAAAAACATCGACAAGCCGCGATAATCCTTGGTGTCGGGGATCGTGCGGGCAAGAACAGTCATCACATGGGTGCGTGCCGCATGTGTGATCCATGTCTTGTTTCCATTCACGACCCAGTCATCGCCATCCTTGACAGCGCGCGTGCGTAAGCTGCCAAGATCAGAGCCAGTGTTGGGTTCGGTGAAGACCGCTGTTGGCAGGATTTCACCCGAAGACAGTTTCGGCAGCCAATGTTCTTTCTGTTCCTGCGTGCCACCACAGATGATGAGTTCCGCCGCGATTTCAGTACGGGTGCCGAGGCTACCTACCCCAATATAGCCGCGTGAAAGTTCTTCTGAAACCACAACCATGGCCGCCTTTGGCATGCCCAGACCGCCAAACTCTTCGGGGATCGTCAGGCCGAACACCCCCATCTCAGAGAGTTGTTCAATCACCTGCATCGGGATCAACTCATCCTTCAGGTGCCATTCATGCGCATGCGGGATAATCTGTTCATCAGAATAACGGCGGAATTGGTCGCGAATCATTTCCAGCTCTTCATCGAGACCTGTCGCGCCAAATGTTGCGCGACCGTGGTTTTCACGCATCAACTGAACCAGACGCATCCGCGCCCCATCGGTATTGCCGCTTTCACGCAAGCTGCGTACGGCATCGGTCTGGAATTCAGACAGATCGGCCCAATCAAGGCCCATATCCACCATACGAACAGCTTCGCCCTGGTTCATCGGGATTCCGCCAGCGATCTGTTGCAGGTATTCGCCAAAAGCGATTTGAAGGATCAGTTGTTCCATTTCGCCGAACTGGCCGTCAGCTTGCAAGCGCTCGGCCCAACCCTGCATTTGACGCAGACTTTCAACATAGGTTGCCAGCCACGCCAGACCATGTGCGGCATATTGATCAGTATCCAGCAGCGCCGGATCGACCTTGCCATTTGGTGCAATGCGCGCGCGCACCGCGTCACGAGCCCGATCCATCACCGTTTCAACCGGTGCAAGTGCCGCGCATGTCACACTGAGAAGGTCCGTCATCACGGGCGAAGGCATTGCGGTTCCATCATGTGGCATCGGTCACTCCATCTTTGTCAGTCGGCGATTTTGCAATTGCAGCATTACATAGGGCCTTGAAGGATACCAAGCAACATAAATACGCCGGACTGTGCCATTCTTTGCATTTATGTCGCAGGTGTTTTGCGCGACCTGGTGCCGCAGTCGTGACAGGATTACCCGGAGATCTGCTCGCGCAAGACAGATCCTGTCATGGATACAAACAGATAAATGCCAAGGAAGATCAGAAACGCCAGCGCCGAGTTTTCCAACTTGCGTGGGTAAGTGGGTTCATCCGGGGCCACAGGTTCCACTGAAAGAGCCAGATAACGAACCTGTCGGCTGACTTCGAGGCGCGCAGATTCCAGTTGTTGCATGGCCTGTGCACGCATCATCTCGCGGGTTTGGACTTCGGCTTCGGCCATGATCAACTGGCTTTGCGTGCGTGCAAGCGACGCTGTGCCCGATGTATCGCGTGTCATTGAACCGCGCAGCGTTTCGATCTGGGCACGCAATGCCTCTTCTCGCCGTTCCAGTGGTTGCAGACGTGCCGGATTCGGGCGCGGGTTTGATCGCATTTCCTGCAGGCTTAACCGCGTCTGCGTCAACTCTGCTTCCAGTGTCCCGATCTGTTGCGACAACAGCGATAACTCCACTTCGCTTGACAGCACTTCGGAACGCTCTTGCAAATCGACCACGGCAAGGCGCGCTTCGATCAGCTTTTGTTGTGCGTCTTCAAGGCTTTGACGCGCTTCGGTCATTTGGCTGTCACGCAATCGCTGGGTCATCATGTCGACATGCTCTTCGGCATAGCGGATCAACGCGCGCGAGAAACGTTCACTGTCTTCAGGGCTGGCAGCAATCACCTCCATCCTGATAACGCCTTCGGTTGGGTCGTATCCGATCTGGACCTGCCGTTTGAACAGCCGATAGGCTGCTTCATCGGAAACATCTTCCGGCAAGCGTTTGAGCAAATCGATGTTTTCGCCGCTGAAATGATCCTTGAAGCCTTCTTCCGCGTCCAGCCGCAACATGGCAGACCGCGACTGCAAGAAGCTTTGTACAGAGGATGCTTCATTCTGGCCGCCTAATCCCATCCCGGCAGCAGAGGGCAGCATACCACCAAGGTCGCCCATGCCTGCGCTATCAGCTTGCTGAATGATGAACTGGCTTTCTGTGGCATACATCGGCGTAGCGATCAGATAGAAATACCACGTTACAATAAATGTCGGCAGCGTCACGAATACCAGCAGGCGTGCGCCCAGAAGGGCAAGGCGCTTGCGCCTGCGTTTGGCGATCTCGCGCTGAACCTTGCGCAGCTCCTTGTCGCGTTCGCTGGACAGACGCGCCATACGTTCCTTGGCCACTGTAACAGGGTTGGATGCGTCCTCTCTTACGACGGGGGCGGTGTCTGGCCGTGGTGCAAGTTCGCGGCTTTGCGAGGCACCTTCGTTCTGTACCAGCTCAAGCATGGTCGAGCGCGCAAATGGGTCAATGCCGCGCTGGCGCAGCAGCAAGACGGCTTCATGTGCCGAGGTCGGACGGATTCCGTATTTCTGTGCAACGCGCATCGCCATGCGCAATTGCCGTGCGGTCAGCCCTTCATCTCGAATTGCGTCAAGGGTGTTCAGGGCATCGGGTCGCCCTTCAACATCTGCGCCAACAGGTGTTTCAGGCTGCGACCGGTCGGCTTGGTCCGGTGCTGTTCCAGCCGTGGGTTTGGGACGTTTCTCGATTCGGACCGCGGGCGTTTCAGGCGAAGATGGCTGCTGTACCGAGGCTGGGGAATCTTCATCGGCGAGTTCTGCGTCCTGAACTTGATCCGACGCGTTCTGCTTCGTCAACTGAGACGACTGGGATCTTGCGTCCTTGTCTGCTGTTGCCGGTGTGCCCGATGCGGGCGCAGTGCGGCGCAGGCGGAAGCGCTTGGATTTAATCTGAGTAGTCATACAGTTCCTTGGCTTCCTCGAGCGTGTCGAAGAAAAACAGCTTGCCATCAAGCATGACGGCTGCAACGTTGCAGAATTTGGACAAGATATCTACCTGATGCGATACGATCACAAGGGTCGAGGTTTCGAATCTTTCCCGCATCACCCCGCCGGCCCTGCGATTGAAGCCGACATCAGTGGTGGATGGCATGCCTTCATCGATCAGATACAGGTCAAAATTCATGGCCAGCATCAACGACAAGGACAGGCGCGAGCGCATGCCCTGACTATATGTCCCCAGAGGCAGGTCGAAATATTCGCCAATGTCGCACAGCCAGCGGCAAAAGGCTTCCACCTCATCAGGGCTCAGGCTGTAGAGAGATGCAATGTAGCGTACATTTTCTGTGCCGGATTGTTTCGTATCCAGCCCCCCCATGAAGCCCAGCGGAAAAGACACACTGCAATTGCGGTGGATGCGTCCTTCGTCTGGTTTTTCAAGTCCGGCCATCATGTTGATAACCGTCGTTTTCCCTGTTCCGTTCTTGGCAAGAATCCCCAGGTTCATCCCACGGTTCACAGTGAAGCTTGCATCATCCAGAATGACCTTGCGCTGTGTGCCCGTCCAGAATGACTTGCTGACATTTTCGAATTCCAACATGTCCTTGCGCCCGACTCACCTGCTTGACCACATTATATACACAAACCCGACATCAACGAAAAATCGGATCAAGCGCCCATACCGCCTGACGTCGCGATCATCATCCCTGATGGACTATGTGTGCATCCAGCAGATATCGCAATCCTAGCGCAGTATCAGTAAAGACGCTGTGAAAAACGTGCAACACGCCCGATCCTGTCGGGTGTGCTCCTGTTTTGGCAAGTTTGTCTGGCTTTGATGCGGGCTTATCTGCCCCAAGCGCGATTGGCGCCGCAGTCGAAATGCACGAAATTCGACCCTGAATAGCGCCCCACACCGCCTGCGTTGCATGATTGTGCGGCTTGTGCGATCTGCGCGACCGTGCGTGACCGCAAACGAACATCTGCAGCTTGACCCACTAGGTGCAGCGAGTTCTGCGCCACACCGCTCGACCGGGCGCGTAGCATTGCGTTGGTCTGGGGCGAACGATAGCCCGACAGCAGCATATATGGTTCGCTTACGCGCAGGATGTTATGCGCGGCAGCCAGAAAATCTATCGTGCGGGCGTCGATGTTGTGGACTTGATTATTCCGCCAATCGCGGAAGAAGTGATTGATTTCGCCCAAGGATTCGGGAATGTACTTGCCGTCGATCCAGTAGATGACGTTGATATTCTCGCCTGTCCGGCCTGAGTAGAATTTCACGCGTCGAATGTCGCCCGAACCCCGTGCATAAGCTGTCACCCCAGGAAAAAACGGAGCCGCTGTTATTGCTGTCGCCGCGAAAGCCCCCAAGAGCGACCGGCGCGTGATCGTCGATGCATCTGGCATGAAATGTTTTATTCCTTGTCCCTGCGATGCGCATGCGGCTTGGCCGTCTGTTGATTGCGCATGTTCCATTTCTGTTGGGTGGCAATGGCCGCCTCGCGCATCAGTGGTGCCACAGTTGCCTTCGAAGCCCAAGTATTTTTCAAAGTTGGAACGCGCTGCACTTGGCGTTTGAGCGGAAATTTGCCAACGGACTTCAACGTTGTCACGGGCGTTGCTGGAGGCGGGCGAGTGATTTGGTGTTGTCATGGGGGCAGTCTTATCTGCGAAATCTTCAAAAATCCTAAAAGACACGATCAAGAATCGAAACCGCTCCGCTCGCAGGCTTGTGACTGGACGTGATGAGCGATATTCTGCCTAACTTGTGCCAATTGGTTTGAGGGACAAGAATGATTGGATTCAGGGTGGATCGTTCGTCAAAAGCTATGCGACATTCGGTTTGGGCATTGGCTGTCGCGGTTATGCTGGCGCCAGCGGTTCCGGCGAAGGCTCAGCAATTCCCGGCATTCCGGCAAGCCGTTGCTGAAAGTGTATCGGCGAATACTGCGGTGTCCGCCTTTTATCGCGAAAACGGATACGCGCCGATCTGGACGGGCGCGGAAGATGCTCCCCGCCGCGAGGCGCTGCTGACAGCGCTGTCACGCGCGGGTGAGCACGGATTGCCCGTCGAACGCTACGATCTGCCCGGTCTCATTGCCGCCTTTGAAGCGGTCCAGAGCGAGCGGGACAGGGGCATACTTGAAGCACGCGTGACCGAAGTTTTCCTGAAATACGCGCGCGATATAACCAGCGGCGTGCTTGATCCCAGGCAGGTTGATCGTAGCATCGTGCGTGTCTTGCCGCGCCCGGATCCGGAAAAGCTGCTTGCGGATATGACACGCCTGCCTGCGACCACGGTACTGCGCAATCTTATACCTGTCGCGCCGGAATATGCGCGTCTGTTTCATGCCCGCAAAAACCTGGAGCAGGTGATCGACGACGGCGGTTGGGGGCCGCGCGTGCCTGAGACGCGTTTCACGCCTGGCACATCAGGCGCAGAGGTTATTGCCCTGCGCAACCGTCTGATTGCCATGGGCTATCTTCAGCGCTCTGCGGCAGCCAGTTATGATTCGGCGCTGCAGATGGCTGTCATGAATTTTCAGCAGAATCATGGGATCGAGGCCGATGGCATTGCAGGTGTGGCGACGATACGGGCCATAAATGTTGCACCTGAAGAACGCCTGAAGTCGGTCATTGTCGCGATGGAGCGCGAACGCTGGCTGAACATTCCGCGCGGCGACCGCCACATATGGGTGAATCTGACGGATTTCACGTCGCAGATCATCGATAATGACCAAGTGACCTTTGAGACGATTTCTGTTGTAGGTGCGCAAGCCAGCGATCGCCAGACCCCCGAATTTTCGGATCACATGCGGTATCTGGAAATCAACCCGGACTGGACTTTGCCGCGTTCGATTCTGGCGCGGTCATACTGGGGGGCGCTGGCCTCTGGCGGTGCGCGGCATCTGGAGATTGTCGATGCGCGCGGACGTGTCGTGCCGCGCGGGGCTATCGATTTTTCGCGCTACACGCCTGCAAATTTCCCATTCAATGTGCGCCAGCCTCCAGGGCCGAGCAATGCGTTGGGTGAAGTGAAATTCATGTTCCCCAATCCCTATGCGATCTATCTGCATGACACGCCGGAACGCCACTTGTTCCGGACAACTGTACGCACGCATTCATCCGGATGCGTACGGCTGAATGACCCGCGTGACTTCGCTTACGAATTGTTGTCACGTCAGAGCGATGATCCGCAGGGACTGTATCATTCGGTTCTGAACACGCGCCAGCAAACGCGGGTATATCTTGATGACCCGGTGCCCGTGCATCTGGTCTATCGCACAGCCTTCACCAATGTGCGCGGTGAGCTGAACTTCCGGGCCGATATGTACGGGCGTGATGCGAAAATATATGAAGCGCTTCAGCGCCTCGGAGCGGGCACAAACGGTCTGCAAATCTGATATACCGGCCGTGGCACAGCGCAGGTTGTGCCACGGCTGTCTGCGATATCGAGATTTTGAGTTGCCCGCTGTTACCAAGCTGTTACAATTCGGGTAGATACAGGGCGTGGCAACCTGACCAAGGAGCGCGTCCAATGGGACTCGATATCATGCAAGAAATTGATGTGATTGCGGAACGTGTTATCGCGATTATTGCCGAACAGGCGATGCTGGACCCTGCGGAGATCACACGCGGGTCCCGCCTGTCTGAACTTGGCATTGACAGCCTTGGGGTTGTCGAGTGCATCTTCGGCATTGAAGAGAGCTTTGGCATCACGGTGCCTTTCAATGCAAACACGCCGGATCAGGCAGGTTTTGACATCTCTTCTGTTGGTTCGATCATTGCAGAGGTCGAAAAGCTGGTGGCGCGTCAAGCCGCATGAGGCGCGTGGTCATCACGGGATGCGGCACGCTTAATCCGCTGGGCAAGAATGTGGCTGAAACCCATGCCGCGATGCGGACGGGGGATTGTGCCATTGGTCCGCTGACCTGCCGAGATGTGGATCGCTTGAGCGTGCGTATCGGCGCGGAATTGCAAGATTACGAGCCAGAAAAACATTTTGCGCGCAATTCGCTGTCCTTGTTGGACAGGTTTACCCAAATTGCGCTGATCGCTGCTCGTCAGGCCATGGCGCAGGCAGAACTGGCCCTAGATGAGGCTGCGGTTTTGCGCTCTGGCGTTGTTCTTGGCACGGCAGGGGGCGGCAATACGACCGTCGATGACAATTACCGCACTGTCTATGAGGATGGAAAGAATCGCGTGCATCCGTTCGTGGTGCCGCGGTTGATGCATAATGCAGCGACATCGCATGTTGCGATGGAATTCGGTCTGAAAGGCCCGAGTTTCACTGTCTCAACCGCCTGTGCCTCGTCCAATCATGCGATGGGGCAGGCGTTTCACCTGATCCGTCATGGCAGTGCAGATGTCATGCTGACCGGTGGATCAGAGGCAATGCTGTGTTTTGGTGGTATCAAGGCGTGGGAAGGTCTCCGTGTCATGTCGCGCGATACCTGCCGCCCATTTTCGCGCGATCGGTCTGGCATGGTTCAGGGCGAGGGGGGCGCGGTTTTTGTCTTCGAAGAGCTGGAACATGCGCGCGCGCGTGGGGCGGCGATCCTGGCGGAAGTGGCGGGCTTCGGCATGAGTTCGGACGCGGGTGATATCGTCATGCCTGATCTGGACGGCCCTGTGCGCGCCATGCGCGCGGCGTTGACCGATGCCGGGCTGGACGCTGCTCAGGTCGGCTATGTCAATGCGCATGGCACGGGCACGGCTGCCAATGACCGGGTCGAGGCACAGGCCCTGGGTGTGGTTCTGGGCGATCATCTGCGCAATGTGCCAGTATCATCGACCAAATCCATGCATGGACATCTGATCGGCGGCACCAGCGCGGTAGAGCTGCTGGCCTGCTTGCTGGCAATTCAGCACGATGTAATCGCGCCAACAGTGAATTTTACCGAGGCTGACGCCGAGATGGCGCTGGATGTGGTGCCAAACACAGCACGCGAAGCGCGGGTCGATGTGGCCATGTCGAATGCCTTCGCCTTTGGTGGCCTGAATGCGGTCCTTATCGTGAAACGCTTCGCCTGAGACCAGCCAATGTGGCTGGTCAGCGACTGGCCGCAGCCTTGCGTACAGGCTCCGTGTCATCTTTGAGCGGCGCGTCCATGTTCTGAACAGTGTCGCGCAACTCGTTAAGAAGGTTCAGTAATGTGTCAAGGCGTGTGGGGCCGAACGCATCGGCAAGACGCTGATAGGTTGGCTCAGATTCTTCGACCACTTCTTCGAAAAGACTGCGGCCTTCATCGGTCAGGCGAACCATATGACGACGGGCATCGTTGCAATCGACTGGTGCAATAAGCCCGCGCTGGGTCAGACAGCGAAAGATCCTGGTCAGCGAGGGCGGCAGGATCACGCAGCGTTCGGCCAGCGTTTTGGCGTCCAGCGCGTCGGCTTCTGCCAAGGCCCGCAACACACGCCATTGTGGCATCGTCAGGTCGTGACTGTCGATGAATGGCTTGAACAATCGGGTCGTTGCCTCGCGCGAGCGTAGCAGCGCAATGGGCAAGGATTTCTCGAACTTGCGTAATGATGTTGTCGTGCTTAGTGCCATGGCCTCACTTTCTGCATTTGTGAAAGTTTAGCAGGCCATGCCGTATTTTCAAATGAAAATTATTTTGCAGGCGCGGCATTTCGTCCCGTCGGGCTGAGCGCGCGCGCACGAGCGCGTCCGGCATCAGTCAAATGCAGGGTCGGCTGTCCAGCGCCCGCACCGGGCTGGCGCAGGATCAATCCACCATCCAATGCACTGCGTAATGCCGCGCGGGCGCGCGCATCGGGCCATCCCAGATCCGAGGTCAGCGCCGCACGCGTATTTTCGTCGCCTGCGCGGGCTGTATGTTCATGGGCGGCAAGATGCATGATCAGTGTCAGGCTGTCGATGTGCCGTGCCTCGTTGCGTTTGCGCACTGCGCCTGCGATTAACCCGTCTTTTGGGCCAGCGATCAGCGTGCCCACGAAAAACACCCCCGTCATGACGGCCATCATCGCACCGATATTGACGTCCCACCACACTGCAAGTGCATAACCCGACAGGCAAGACAGGGCGGCAACGGCCATGGCAATCAACACCATGCGTGACAGCACGCGCGTCAGCAAAAAGGCCGTCGCAGGTGGGGTGATGACAAAGGCGATGAACAGGATCGCGCCCACGGCCTCGAAACTCGCCACTGCTGTCACCGAGGTCAACGCAAGTAAAGCGTGGAACAGAACCCCCGGTGCGAAACCCAACGCGGTTGCAAGAGCAGGATCGAAGGTTGCGATTTTCAGCTCTTTCCAGAATAACAACACAAAGCCCAGATTGATCAAGAACACTGCCGCCAAAGCCAGATTGGCCACAGGTACTGGCTGGCCAAAAACCTGAACTGTATCGATCCAGACAAAGGCAATTTCGCCAAGCAGCACAGCATCGACATCCAGATGCAGGTTGCGGGCATTGAGGTTGATGAGCAGCACCCCCAGTGCGAACATCGCCGGGAAGATCAGCCCGATCGCGGTTTCCATCCGCACCAGCCCGGTGCGGTGCACAGCTTGCGTCAGCGCCACCGTCACCAGCCCGGTCACAACCGCGCCCGCAAGTTGCACAGGTCCGCTCAGATGTCCGGTCAGCAGCCAGACTGTGACAATGCCCAGAACAATCGCATGGCTGATCGCATCGGTCAGCATGGCCGCACCGCGTAGCACCAGAAAACTGCCGAGAAGCGCACCGGACAAGCCCACCAGCACACCCGCTGACAGGACCATGGCGGGAATGGATGCGAAAAAGGCGTCAATCATCGGTCGCTTCGCCTCGGTTCAGCGCATCGGCGCGCGCGCGCCCTTTTTCGGTCAGTTGCCAATGTGGCGTCGTTTCCGGCGGATGACTGATTTCACGCACAAGACCGCGCGCTGACAGGCTGGTTAGCGCCGGCACTGTTGCGCTGCTGTGTTCGGCCTGAAGCATGCCCAGTTCTGCTGGATAATCGGGGTTGTCGTGATCGCGGGCCAGCGCATGAATGGTGCCCAGCACCCGGTCCGATGACAGCCGCCGTACGCGTGCGCGCTGCGCGATGGCGCGCCAGATCAGTCCGCGCTCTGGCGCGAAGGCCATTGACAGCGCGACAATGCCCGTGGCCACCAGCACGATTACCGGTCCTGTCGCCAACCCGCGCGCGCTCGCACTGATCAGCGCACCGATCACGCCGGACGCCACTGCGAAACTCATCGACAATATTACCATGCCTGCGAGCGATCGGGCCCATTGCCGCGCTGCGGCCGCTGGCGCGATCAGCAGTGCCACCATCAAGACCACGCCAACCATCTGCAAGCCTGCCACTATGGCCAATGCGACCATGACCGTCAGCATGCCCTGCACGCGTGTCACGGGTAGCCCAAGGGCGCGGGCGTAATCCGGGTCGAAACTGACCAGTTTGGCTTCTTTCCACAACAGCGTGATAATGCCTAAGGCAATGGCTGCGAGCGTGCCCATGATCCACAGATCGCTGCGCAACGTGGCTGCAGCCTGCCCGAACAGAAAACTCGACAGCCCTGCGCTGGACGCGCCGGATCGCCCCTGAACATGGCTGAGCAGCACCACGCCCAAAGCAAAGGATACTCCCAGCACCACCCCAAGCGCGGCATCGGGTTTCAATCTGGTGCGCGCTGTAATCGCCATGACGGCAAGTGCGGCCAGCCCGCCGGAAATTGCAGCGCCCGTCAGGATCGCACCCAGATCGCGCCCGCCGGCAATCAGGAACCCCAAGGCAATACCTGGCAGCGCTGCATGGCTGACCGCATCACCCAACAGGCTCTGGCCGCGCAGCACTGCGAATGCGCCCAACGCGCCACTGATCAGGCCCAAAAGGGCGGCCCCCAAAACCACGGTTTGAACGATCTGGCTGGACAAGAGCGCGCCCATCTCAGCCCCGGATCAGGGCGGCGCGGTGCCCGTAGGTCTGGCGAAGGTTTTCGGCCGTGTAGACTTCAGTCACCGGTCCTTGCGCCACGATGCGGGTGTTCAGCATCACCAGCCAGTCGAAATACTGCTCGACCGTGGACAGGTCGTGATGCACCACGATCACGGTTTTGCCCCGGTCGCGCAAGCCTTGCAGCAGGGCTATGATGATATCTTCGGTGGGGCGGTCCACGCCTGCCATCGGCTCGTCCAGAAAATACAGATCGGCATCCTGAACCAACGCACGGGCAATGAAAACGCGCTGTTGCTGCCCGCCGGAAAGCTGGCTGATCTGGCGGCGCGCGTAATCCTGCATGCCGACCGCAGAAAGCGCGTCCATGGCCTTGGCGCGCTCTGGCGCGCCGGGGCGGCGCAGCCAGCCAAGCTGGCCATACAGCCCCATCGTCACCACATCCAGCACATCCGCCGGAAAATCCCAATCCACGCTGGAGCGTTGCGGCACATACCCGATCCGGCGGCGCATGGCGCTGATGGGTTTGCCAAACAGGCGCACATGCCCGGCCACGGGCCGCACCAGCCCCAGCGAAGTTTTCAGCAAGGTGGATTTGCCCGAGCCATTCGGCCCCACGATCGCCGCCATCACACCGGGCGGCACATCGATGTCGATATCCCACAGCGCGGGTGCCGCGCCATAGGTGACGGTCAGATCCTCGACATGGAGGGCGAATTGTGGCTCGTGCAGATCATTCATGGTGTGATGTTGCGCGTCTCGGCCCAGTGTGCAAGGGGTTCGGGTGTCTGGGGCAGTTCGCCCCCCAGGGCAGCGGTGATCGTAGCAATGTTTGACCAGATCATGCCGATGTAATCGCCTGCCAAGGAGCCGGGCTCACCCATGGCATCTGCGTATAGTTCTCCGCCGATGGATACGTCATGGCCTTGCGAGCGGACTTCGGCCACCAGCGCTTCTATGCTGCGCGGGTTGATTGTGGATTCTACGAATACCGCTGGTACGCCATTTTCTACCACAAACGCTGCAACCTCGCGGATATCGGCGATAGAGGCTTCGGCATCGGTGCTGATTCCCGCCACCGCTTCGGATGCTTCGATTCCATACGCATTGGCGAAATAGTTGAACGCGTCATGGGCTGTGACCAGCAGGCGGTTGCCTTCGGGGATTGTGGCGATGGCGTCGCGCGCCCAGTCATCAAGGGCCGCAAGCTGGCGTGCATAGGCATCTGCCCCCTCAGTCATGGCAGTGGCGCAATCGGGGCGGGCGTCAGCCAGCATTTCGGTCACATTCGGGATCGCCTGCGCCCACAAGGCGACATCCATCCAGACATGCGGATCGGGCTGGCCGTCATCATCAAGCAACTGATCGGGTGTGTAGGTTGCGGCCAAGACACCGAGCACGGGCTTGCGGTCGGACATTGCCTGCAGGGGCCGCGTCATCTGTGCTTCAAGCGTCGGATCCAGGTAGAGGATTACATCTGCCTGTTCCAGCCGCGAGATATCCGACGCGCGGGGCGTGTGGAGGTGCGGATCGCTTCCAGGCCCCATCAGCGCCTCGGATGCAACGCATTCGCCGCCGATGGCGCTGGCCATATCTGCCAGCATCCCAACAGTGCTCAGGACGCGGAGAGGTTCTGCGGACAGGGCAGGGGCGTGAAGCATCGCAGCGGTTGCGAGTAAAAGTGTGCGCATCTGATTTCCTTTCTCGGATCAATTGCAAATGAGAATTATTCTCAACAAGAGGCGAAGTCAAGTGCGCCTTCGGGCTTGCATGGCCGCGCCGCTTTGGGCATGACCGGAGCCATTGATGCAGGACCATCCAACAAGACAGGACAGAGGCAAGACATGAGCGATATCACACAGGACGCCTACAACGTCACCGCCGAAGAGCTGCGCCAGTTCATCGAGCGTTATGAGCACCTGGAAGCCGAGAAGAAGGACATCACTGATCAACAGAAAGAGGTCATGGCCGAAGCCAAGGGGCGCGGCTATGATACCAAGGTTCTTCGCAAGATCATCGCCATGCGTAAACGCAAGCCCGATGAAATTGCCGAAGAAGAAGCGGTGATGGAGCTTTACAAGGCCGCTTTGGGCATGGAGTGACCCGTTCAGGGTTGCAACAACGTCACGCCGTCCACACCGCTGATTGTGTCGGTGTCTTCTTCATAAAGTTCCGACAAGACATCGACACGCATTTCGTCCCAACCGGTGACGCTGACATCAATCTCAAGCTTGTCTTCATCGCAGAACTTGTCGAGAAACACAGAAATGACGCGTTGCCGGTGGGCTTCGTCCACAGGGGGAGAGCGATCCAGGTAGGCGGCAAGTTTTTCGGCACCTCCATCGACCATCACGGATTTGAACCACTCGAAGCTACCAGTGAATTCGTGCTCTGGTTCAATGCCAGAGACAAGCCGCAAAAGTCTGTGCCAGATGAAGGGCGTATCTTCATCGCACCAGACTGTGACTTTGGCTTCGGGCCAGACACGCCGAATCTCGCTAATAAGTTCTGACCAGCGCAGATTTTCGCTGACAATCTCAGATCCCGATCCGCCTTTTTCCTGCACCCGGCTTGCCGTCAGATAGGCAGGCACGAAAGATGCCGGATTGCGGATCGCGATGAAAATCTCGACGTCCTGGCCAGCGAAAATGTGCCGTAGAGCCGCCAGACGACGCTCCGCACCCGGATAAAACCTTGTTCCGTCCATCGCATCGGGCAGCTTTGACAAAAGACCGGGTGCGGAAAACACCAATCTGCGCGCATCAGCAGGGGCGTCAATCGCTTGCAGGATGCGATTCAGGGCATCCGGCGCACCATGACCGGATGCAACATGATTCGCAGCCTCGATGATCATGTTCAGATAGCTGCGTGCACGCGGAACCATGACCCCTTGTTGTGCAAGGGTGGCCCGGTTGGCTTGCAGGCAATCCCTGAGTTGCGTTTCATCAGTCAGATGAGCGCCCAGATGAAGTGCGATTTCCATAATGATCGAGCCTTTTTTGCCTAAATAGCTTATGCCATCACAATATGACATTGATTGGACCCGATTTCGTCCACAGTAGGGCGCATATCAAGCAGAATTACCCGATTTGACAAAAACGCCGCAAGTGGTCGTCAGTGGTGCATTCGCGTCTTGAGCCGGGATGAATTTGCTTTTATGTAGCGGGCGAGAGCCGGCTTAGCTCAGTTGGTAGAGCAGTGGTTTTGTAAACCGAAGGTCGGGGGTTCGAGTCCCTCAGCCGGCACCAGACATTCCCTCGCAATATGAAAATGCGTTGCAGGACTTGCCTTGCACGAATTGGCGAGATGCGGTCAGCTGCGCAAAACCTGACGCGCGGCCCTGGGTTGACGCTCTGACGTCGTTATGGCGATGTACAGCATATCAGAACGAGCGATCGCATGTGCCAGACGAAAAAAGGGCGCACATCTCTGTGGCCCTTCTCTCATCTGCTTCGGGTTTGGCGCTCGATTCAGGTTTCGCTCATCTCTGGTGTCGGTTCGCGATCAAAGCGCGGTTCGCGCGGTGGGCGACCAATGACATCGCGCAACTCGTCCAGTTCGATGAAGTTGTCAGCCTGACGGCGCAGGTCATCTGCGATCATGGGCGGATGGCTGCGGATGGTAGAGACCACCGATACACGCACGCCCTGACGTTGCAAGCTTTCCACCAGCGGGCGGAAATCGCCGTCACCAGAGAACAGCACAGCATGATCCAGTCGTGGCGCAAGCTCCATGGCATCGACAGCCAGTTCGATATCCATATTGCCCTTGACCTTACGTCGACCCATCGAGTCGGTGTACTCTTTCGCGGCCTTTGTCACCATGTTGTAACCATTATAGTGCAACCAGTCGACAAGCGGACGGATCGGAGAGTACTCGTCATTCTCAAGCAGGGCCGTGTAGTAGAAGGCACGCAGCAATTTGCCGCGGCGCATGAACTCTTGTCGAAGGAGCTTGTAGTCGATGTCAAAACCTAGCGCCTTGCCGGCAGCATAAAGGTTTGCGCCATCTATAAAGAGCGCGAGGCGCTCATCTTTGTAGAACATTTGTTTTACCTTGTGAGAAACGACATCTAGGATAAAGGTGCTTCTTGCTCGGCGTTCCGGGCTGCATTGCAAGCGGAAACTCTAAATACAATGAAACACCTTAACATGGCATGAGACATAGACACACTCCTGAAAAATGCAATCTTGTGCTGGTGGCCCTTGGGGGTAACGTCAATGGGCAAATGGATAGTCCTATCGCACAAATTGACGCTGCGATTCATCAAATTTTTCAAGCAGGTCTTGGGCTTGAGCGGGTTAGCAGGATGTGGAATACCCCTGCTTTCCCTGCGGGTTCAGGTCCCGATTTCGTGAATGCCGCTCTCGCTTGTGTGACTGATTTAGCGCCGACACGGATATTGGAAAGGCTTCATGACATCGAAGAACAGGCAGGGCGTGTAAGGGGTGCGCGTTGGGCTGCGCGGGTGATCGATCTGGATCTGCTTGCAGTGGGTGATCTGGTTTTGCCCGATATTGATCACTATCGCCAGTGGGCAGGGTTGCCCCTCGCAGAGCAAATGAAACGCACGCCTGATGAACTCATCTTGCCCCATCCCCGTATGCAGGATCGTGCTTTCGTTTTGGTGCCGTTGATGGATATTGCGCCTGACTGGCGCCACCCTGTATCCGGGCGCACTGTCACCGAGATGCATGCGGCCTTGTGCCCGGAAGACATTGCACAAGTGGTGCCGGTTTCACATGAAATTCACACTGATATCGGTGTGCATGGCTTGTCATGCGCGCCAATGCATAGTAGGCACGGCGCTTGATCCGGATTTTTAGACGAGAAGGAGCTGCTCATGGCCCGCGTGACAGTGGAAGATTGTGTCGACAAAGTGCCCAACCGCTTCGAGTTGGTGGCGTTGGCATCGCACCGCGCCCGTGAGATTGCAGCCGGTTCGCCAATCACGGTTGACCGCGAAAACGATAAGAACCCGGTTGTTGCCTTGCGCGAAATCGCTGAGGAGACTCAACTGGCAGATCATCTGCGAGAGCGCATGATCGAAAGCCTGCAAACGCAGATTGAAGTCGATATGCCTGAAGACGACGATATGGCCCTGATGATGGGCGGCCCAGAGCAGGACCAGCCCGAACAGGACGGGATGAACGAGGCGCAGATGTTGCGCGCCTTGATGGAAGCTCAAGGGCAGGCAGGCTGAGCCTGACTTGCTGGCGCGCAACGCGCCCACACTGGCTGACGGGCAGAAGGGGCCGCAGGCGTGATCACGCAAGATGATCTGATCGCACTTGTGCGCAATTACAATCCGCGCTGTGACGAAGGTCTGATCCGTCAGGCATGGGACTATGGCGTCCGAATGCATGAGGGACAATTCAGGCATTCGGGCGAGCCGTATTTCACGCATCCGGTCGCCGTCGCGGCATTACTGTCTGAAATGCGCCTTGATGACGCGACGATCATCACTGCGCTGTTGCACGATACGATCGAAGACACAAAATCCACCTATTCCGAAGTGTCGCGTCTGTTTGGTGCGGAAATCGCCGAATTGGTTGACGGGGTCACCAAGCTGACCAACCTTCAGCTCTCGTCATCCGAGGCCAAGCAGGCCGAGAATATCCGCAAGCTCTTGATCGCCATGTCGCGCGATTTGCGTGTGATCCTTGTCAAGCTCGCGGACCGTTTGCATAATATGCGCACCATCCGCTCCATGCGTGCCGACAAGCAAGCGCAAAAAGCGCGCGAAACCATGGATATCTATGCGCCACTGGCCGGTCGCATGGGCATGCAATGGATGCGCGAGGAACTCGAGGATCTCGCATTTCGGGTGCTTAATCCAGAAGCCCGTAACTCGATCCTGCGCCGATTCATTACATTGCAACGCGAAGCAGGCGACGTGGTGCACCGCATTGGTGCAGATATCCGTGCTGAGTTGGACCGTGCCGGGATCGAGGCTGACGTTTATGGCCGTGCCAAGAAGCCCTATTCGATCTGGCGCAAGATGCAGGAAAAGGATCTGGCCTTCTCGCGCCTGTCCGACATCTACGGTTTCCGCATCATCACTGATAAATCCGAAGATTGCTACCGCGTCCTGGGCGTGGTGCATAATCGCTGGCGCGCGGTTCCGGGGCGGTTCAAGGATTACATCAGTCAGCCCAAATCGAATGGGTATCGCTCGATCCATACCACTGTGTCCGGGCGGGACGGCAAGCGGGTTGAAATTCAGATACGCACTGTCGAAATGCACGAGGTCGCCGAAGCCGGGGTTGCCGCGCATTGGGCGTATCGCGATGGTCAGCGCTCGGAAAACCCCTTTGCAGTCGATCCGGCGAAGTGGATCAGCACACTGACCGAAGGTTTCGATAGCGAGGACGATCACGACGCGTTTCTTGAGCATGTGAAGCTTGAGATGTACTCGGATCAGGTCTTCTGTTTCTCGCCCAAAGGGGATGTGATCCAATTGCCGCGCGGCGCGACCCCTCTGGATTTCGCCTATGCGATCCATACCCGGATTGGTGATGGCTGCGTGTCTGCAAAGGTGGACGGGCTGCGTGTGCCGCTATGGACGCGACTCAGGAATGGCCAGTCGGTCGAGATCATCACAGCAGAGGGCCAGCGCCCGCAATCAAGCTGGATTGATATCGTCGTCACCGGGCGCGCGAAATCCGCAATCCGCCGCGCGCTGCGCGATGAGGATCGCGAACGCTTCATCCGGTTGGGCAATGAACTGTTGCGCCTTGCTTTCGAGGGGGCAGGCCGCGAGGTGAGCCAGAAGGCGCTGGGCACTGCCGCCAAGCTTCTCAGCATCCCTGATGCGACAGAGTTGCGCGCAAGGGTCGGTGCTGCCGAAATCAGTGCACGCAGTGTGGTTGCTGCGCTGTACCCCGAAATGGCTTTGTCCGAGCCAGAAGTGGATGCAACCCATCCGGTCGCCGGGCTGGAGGCCGACCAGTCCTTCCGCCGCGCGCCCTGCTGCCAGCCACTGCCGGGTGAGCGCATTATCGGGATTACCTATCGTGGCAAGGGTGTGGTAGCGCATAGCATGGATTGCGACGCGCTGGCCGAATATGATGACCAGCCAGAACGCTGGATCGACCTGCGCTGGCTCGATGGCACGCATCCGGCAGTTTACGATGTGACGCTGGATTTGACGATTTCCAATGATGCTGGTGTTCTGGGGCGTGTGTGCAGCTTGATTGGCGAGCATAAGGCCAATATCTCTGATCTACGATTCGTAGACCGCAAACCGGATTTCTACCGCCTGCTGGTCGAAGTGGAGTTGCGTGGAATTTCGCATCTGCATCAGGTCATGACGGCGCTTGATGCGGAAACGGCAATTGCTCAGGTGACACGGTCACGGGATCCATCGTTACGCCCCTAGGGCTATATTGGTCAGGCTGCGCCAGCCAAGGGAAAGTCGGGTAGTTTGGTGTTCAGACGTCGCGCTCCACGCAATATTCGCCAGAAGCTGGTGAATATATTCTATCCAGGTGGCGGGTGGGCGCGCTCTGCAAGCTATGTGCTGCATCGATTGCGTCGCTTGCCTGACAGTCCAGAACGGATCGCGAAGGGTATTGCTGCGGGTGTAGCCGTCAGTTTCACACCCTTGTTCGGGTTGCATTTCATCGCCGCCGCCTCGATTGCGTGGATGCTGCGCGGGAATATCTTTGCGTCGCTCCTGGCGACGTTCTTTGGCAATCCTTTCACCTTTCCGATGATCGTTGTGGGTGCGATTGAGCTGGGCAGTTTCCTTCTGGGCAGTGAAGGATCAGTGCGTCCTGGTGAAGCCATGCGGGCTTTCACTGGGCTCTGGTCGGAGGTTGGGCAGAATGCGCTGGCCATATTCACCGCCGAGCCGTTCCACTGGGAGAAGATGAGCAAATTCGGAGATGATATCTTCTTGCCATATCTGCTGGGGGGCTCGATTCTGGGTGGCATCTTCGGGATTGCCGCGTATTTTCTGTCCCTGCCTGTCATCCGAGCCTATCGCAAGCGGCGTCTGCGGAAGCTCCAGCAGCGTTTCGAGCTTGCGCGCAAGCAGCTTGACGAGTGATACTCGTGACATTGCGATATTTTGGTGTGTTGTGTTTATATTTGTTCAGATTATGTTCACGTCCATCGGGTGAAGGGGGAACCTATGACACAGTCCATGTCTGATGCACCATTGCGTTTGGGGGTGAATATCGATCACGTCGCAACCGTGCGAAATGCACGCGGAGGCCGTGATCCAGACCCTGCGCGTGCTGCAATGATCGCGCAACAGGCGGGGGCGGATGGGCTTACCGTGCATCTGCGTGAAGACCGTCGCCACATCGTCGATGCGGATCTGCCCGCGATCATGAAGGCCGTAAGCCTGCCGATCAACCTGGAGATGGCCGCGACCGAAGAAATGCGCAGGATCGCGCTTGGCTTGCGTCCCCATGCGGTCTGCATTGTGCCAGAGCGCCGCGAGGAACGTACCACGGAAGGCGGGCTTGAGGTCGCGCGGGATGACAAGCGCCTGCGCGAATTCATAGCACCTTTGCGTGAGGCAGGCGCGCGTGTGTCGCTATTCATCGCACCTGACGAGGCACAGGTCGAAGCGGCGGCGCGTGTCGGTGCACAGGTGATTGAGTTGCACACAGGCAGCTATTGTCTCCACTGCGCAGATGGTGACGACAGCGCGCGCGATGAAGAATTGCGCAGGTTGTTTTCGGCTGCGGCGCTGGGCAAGGATCTGGGGTTGGAAGTGCATGCAGGACACGGGCTGAATTTCGAGAATGTCGGACCGATTGCCGCTATCCCCGAACTGGTTGAGCTGAATATCGGCCACTTCCTGATAGGCGAGGCGATTTTTGTCGGGCTGGAAGCAGCCATTCGTGAAATGCGCCGCCATATGATGTTGGCGCGGATGTAGCGAGCGACATGATCATCGGGATTGGGACTGATCTGGCAAATATCGACCGGATTGCCGGAACGCTTGCACGCTTCGGTGATCGCTTCCGTCAGCGCGTCTTTACAGAGGAAGAGCGCGCCCGCGCATCACGGCGCGACGACGACCCGGCCACTTATGCCAAGCGCTGGGCCGCAAAAGAGGCATGTTCCAAAGCCTTGGGAACAGGGCTTGCGATGGGCATTTCATGGCGTGATATGTGGGTGACGAACCTCAAAGGGGGGCAGCCCGTGATGCACGTGTCTGGCTGGGCGGCAGAGCGTCTGGCGGCGCTGACCCCCGAAGGCCATGAGGCCGTGATCCATGTCAGTCTGACTGACGATCGCCCTTGGGCACAGGCATTCGTTGTGATCGAGGCGCGTAAATGCGTCTGAACTGTTGCGCCAAGTTTCGAATCACGCGTGGCACGAACGACAAGATTTTTTCCAAACAGGGGTCAATACCGGGAAGTTGACGATACTGTTCATGTTTTGCTGGTCACGCTTTCAGCATTCACAGGAATCTCGCGCTGTGAGCAGAAAATTTCTTGCGAAATGACCCTGAGTGTTTTCATGGTGTTGCTGGGGAACATTTGAATGAGTGACGCATGTGGTCTTTCTTGAATTCTTTCTGGTCGCGTGGTGACGGGACAACAACCAACGTTTCTTCGGTGCCTGAAATCGACGCATCGACCGGATTACTAGCGATGGCTGCGCTCGGTGCGGCTGTATTGTTTGCTTGGGAACGCCGTCGGCGTTTGGCCAAAAAAGCCTGAAATCATCATCGGCATAGCTGATTGATTGCTGATTGAATGAACCGCCTCATGTGGACTTGAGGCGGTTCTTCTTTATGGGAAACAATCAGATCAGGCCCAGATCTCCCAGTGCAATGGCTGATCCGGCGACAACAATATTTGCCGCAATATGGGCCTGGACGGCATCGCCTACCCGGTTCCTGCGCAAGTAGACATATGCGAAGACAAGCCCGGCCAGCGTCGCTTCGACATAGCGCCCGTGCAGGATTGCAAACGCACCGGTCGAGATTGCAATGGCCAACCCCCTGCGTTGCCAGTCGTTGCCGTTGAAACGCGCCAGAAGATACCCGCGGAAGAAAAACTCTTCGATCAACGGCACCAGCAGGATCGTTCCGAATAAACGCAGAATCACCCAGATAATTGCACCTGCCAATGACATGCCAGCCAGCATGGTACTCAATTCCGCGCCGCTGCCCGATGATCCGCCCTGCATGGCGATCCAGATCAGCCCGACACCTGCACCAAGTGCCCATGACAGACCGTCGAAATGCCATGGCAGCGCGCGAATAAGCCGCCAGAACGGCAAGAGTGCTGCCAGCATGATTGCCACACGCAACGGATAACCAAGCGCGGCAGGCGCGAAAAAGGCCGAGGCAATCAGTCCAGACAGCATAAACGCGATGAATGGCAGGATCTGTGCGGCAATCATGTCTTGCGTGATCGGGGTAGAGGGCGCGCGTGCCTCTGCCCGATGAAGCGAGGCGGAGCGATGCACGATGATCAGGATACCCAGTGCCAGCAAGGTGAAGAAAATCCAGCCCGCGTAGCTGTGAAATCCGTCCACAGCCAGTCGTGGGGACACATGCGCGCCCAGCAACACAAGTGTAGCAATCCGCACGATATTCAGCACCCAGCTTGCCAGCAATGCCAGCGGCAGAACGATCAGCCAGAAGCGGGCATGCCGAATGGTTGCATGAAACAGCAGCGCATATAGTGCCACGAATCCGCCCACTAGAACGAAACCTTCTACACCAGAGCATTGCGCCGCAATATGAACGGCGAAATCGTCGACACCCAGGATGAAAGTGTCGGGATCGGCGAAGGCCCCTGTGCCAAGAATGCGAAGCAGAACATAGACCAGCGCAAAGGTTAGAAAGGTAAGCGCCTCAATGTTCCACAGCGGCTGCATGGCGGCGGCCATTTCCGGCATGAAGGTCACGAAAACCAGAACCGCGCCGCCCAGCCAGCCAAGGCTGCGCAACAGCCAGCCCCAGTCAGATATTGGCGCAATCCAGCGTAGTGCGGCAGGTACGATGATCAGGCCGCCTGTGATCCAGATCGGCACGGCGCGCGCAAACTGCTCCGGCCCGGCATCCTGCACAAGAAAAATGGCCGGGATCAGAAGGATAGCGAAGCCTGCAAATGCAAATACTCCGGCGATGTGGCTTGTGCGTGTTGTTTGTGCGGCACGCTGGGAGAATTCGGCGAAAACCGCAGGTCTTGCCAGAATCAGGACCGCGATGCCCGTGGCCAGTGCCATACCCCGCCCCAGTGCCGAGCGCAGGCCGCGGCACAGCTCATATGAACCGGTCGAGCCGCAATCGATATCAACAAAGAACTGATATATGACCGCCAGTGCAACAAGTTGCACCAACAAGATCAAGGCGCGAAACCGACCGCTATGGGCCTGCACCCGACCTGCCTCATGTCTCAGTTCGTTTCTATGATCACTGAAGGTCATGCTATATCAACGGTTTTCATGTAAGAATCTTCGGTTTGATAGGCACGAAAAATGGCGCAATTATGCTGAAAATCAGATGATCGTTTCGATACAGTCATGTATTTGCACCCGTGATACAATCAGGGTGCGCTGTCAATCCAGCGTGGCGATCAGGCGGTTTCGGGCTTCGGGCAAGGCGCGCCCATGTGCTTCGGCCAGCCATTGATGCAGGAAATGGCCACTCAAGCGCAGCGCTTCGCGCATGGCATTTGCGTCCATCTGAGCGCCGGGGTCGATCAGTGCAGCGGGCAGAGGCAGCAGACGCGACGCATACTCGCCCGCACCGTCATGTGTGACCGCCCGTCCGGTCCGGGGTGAAACATAGGCCAGCCCTGCGCGCGCGCCAGTTACTGCGCATTGCTGCAAATCAAGCCCGAAACCCGTCGCTTCCAGCAGTTGCAGCTCCCATATGGCATATATGCGCAACCAACCGGGCCGGGCGAGGGCATCGAGCAATTCCAGTGTTTCACTGTAAAGGCCAGGATAGGGCTGACGCTCTGGCAGGGCAAAGCGGCACAGCGCGCATATTGAACTGAGCGCGGCCAAGGCCAGGCGGTCGCCAAGAATCAGCCCTGCGCGTGCCCGTGTCAATTCGACTGTGAAACTGCCCAACTGGTCTTCCAGCCGTGCGCGCCAGGTCAGGTCCAGCTGCCCGCCCGGTTGCATTGTCGCCGCCATCTTGCGCGAGCCGCCGCCGCGCACCACTCCGGCATGTCGTCCGTGCAGTGCCGAAAATACCTCGATGATCGCGCTGCTCTCTCCATGCGCGCGAGCGGCCAGCAATATTCCTTCGTCACGCCAATCCATGTTGCAAGGCTTGCCGCGAACGCGCTGTTGCGGCAAGGGGTTTCCTGTGCACCCGCAGCTTGTCGCGTCAATCGCAAGAAGGAAATGAGATGCAGATGGACCCGAAATACCGGATCACCGCCGGGCTGATCGGCGCGATTGGTGTAGCGGCGCTGGCTTCGCAACTGGGGTTGCGGCTGGGGCGCGGCCAAAGCGTGCTGACAGCGTTATGGGGTATGAGTGGCTTTTTCACGATCCTGACGAATGCCCTGATGGCGGGCACGATGCTGCATGTTGCTGTGACGGGCCGGCGGGCCAGTTTCGGTTGGATGAGCATGCTCACCGTCTCGATGATCATGGTGGCTTTGGTCTATCACAGTCTTCTTGCGCGCTATGTGGTGTTCACGGGCCTGCGTTGGTGGACGGATCACGCGCTGCATTCGATCCTGCCTGCAATGATGCTGTGGTTCTGGCTGATGGAGACAACACGGCACAAGCCGCGCCGCGGGGCACCCCTGACCTGGCTGATCTGGCCTGCGCTTTATGCAGTCTATGCCATGACGCGCGGGGCGCTGAGCGGGCGCTATCCCTATCCGTTCCTGAATCTGGATCGGCTTGGCCTGAGCGCTGTGGCGCTGAATATGGCCGGGTTGGTGCTTGCGTTCCTGCTGCTGGCATTGGTGCTCAATGCTTTGGGCAAACGCATGCCATTGCGGGATTAGCGCGCATCGAGATAGGCCGCGCAACCCGCAAGAGCCGCATAGTCGTCTTCGACAATCGCAACCGGGAAACGCGCCACCAGATCCGAGAAACGGCCCATATCCGTGAAGGCGGCATCAAATCCGAAACGCTCAAGATATTGCGCAAAGGCGCGCGCGACCCCGCCAATCAGATAGATCCCGCCAAAGGGCAGGGTGATCAGTGCAAGATCAGCCATGACCTGTGCCAGCAGACGCACATAATGGCGCCCAACAGACAGGGCCAGCGCATCGCCTTTTTCCATCGCGGCCATGATCGCCGCTGCGTCCAGCGATTGCGCAGATTTGGCTTGCTGCGCGTGAAAGGCAAACAAGCGCTCCAACCCCGACCCGGACAGCACATCTTCTACCGAGGCAAAGCCACGCCGCGCCACCAGCCAGTCTGCAAGGCTGTAATCTT
Source organism: Natronohydrobacter sp. (assembly GCA_007117255.1). Lineage (GTDB taxonomy): Bacteria > Pseudomonadota > Alphaproteobacteria > Rhodobacterales > Rhodobacteraceae > Roseinatronobacter. The sequence goes on from SKGU01000128.1 coordinate 24,969, forward strand.
CCGGCCCGTGCAGAGGTAGATGAATGTGGCCAGCTTCGGCAGGCGGCACGATATGCCCTGCACCAGCGGCATAGACCGGGGCCGCATTGACCCCAGTGCCCAGACCGATAACCAGTTTCGGGCCGTCCTCAGCCTGGCCAGCGCGAATGCGACGCAAATGGCTGTCCGGCAGGTAGGCAAGCGCATGACCCTGTGCCTGAAGATCGTTCAACAGCGCGATCTGGTCCAACCCAATCTCTTGGGCCAGAGACTTGGCTTCGACCTGCCAGCCCAGATTGGTCATTTCAGCATGGTTGCCACGCACGGGGCCTGCCAGCGCCACAGCGGCGCGCTGCGGCAATGTCCGGTGACGCGACAGAAATTCCTTCAGGACAGAGGCCAGCCCCGGATGATCCGCATTGCGGAACCGTTCAGTCGAGCCTGCGACCAAAGAGCGCCCACGCGCCAACGCCACGCGCGTATTTGTGCCGCCGACATCGACAACAAGAACCGGTACATCCGCGGAAGTCATGGCGATCCTTTATGATCATGGAGTGTCTGGTGTGCTGCCTGTGGGGCAGGTCCTGCATGGGCTGATACCGTGCTTTGGGCGTATGCTTCAAGCGCCCAAAATCTGAATGCGCGTGCTATCCACTTTCCTGAGGCACCGCTGGCCCGGTAGAGGCTCCGACCACAAGCGAGGTTTCCATCAATTCGGTCAACGGGGCTGAGGCCGGGGCCTCGACCAATCGCAGCAACATGCTGGCCGCGCGCCGCCCGGCTTCGCGCACCGATGATTTCGTCGCGGTGAACATTGGGACATCCCCATCATTGGGCAGGTAGGACAGATCATCGTCATGTGTAATGATCGACACATCACGCCCCAGTTTCAGCCCAAGATCGGACAAGCCACGGCGCAGACCGTAGGCGACAATCATGGACGAGGCCATGAAGGCTGTCGGCGGATCGGGCAATTTTCGCATTTCGATCAAGGCGCGATAACCGTAGGGCTCGGTCATTTCAGCCTGCCGCATCAGTGCGGGATCAACCGCAATGCCTGCGTGCTCCAGCGCTTCAAGGTAGCCATTGCGCCTACGATTGGCGAAATCCATTTCCTCAAGACCATTGACCAGCGCAATCCTGCGATGTCCAAGATCGATCAGGAACTGGGCGGCGCGTCGGAATGAGCGTTGGTTGTTGATATCGAGCCAAGAATATGGCTGGTCGATATTGCTGGTGCGGCCATGAAACATGAAAGGCACTTCAAGCTCGCCCAGTAGCGCCACGCGGCTGTCTTGCTGGCGCGGTCCGTGGACCATCACGCCATCAACCGCGCCGCGCGCGATCAGATCGCGGTAAGCCTGAGCTTCATCAGCATCGGGCACCACGCGCAGCACCATCTCATAGCCCGCGCGCGAATAGGTCTCGCCAGCGCCCGCGATGAAATCGGCAAAAACCGGATTGACGATTTCGTGGCTGGTTGAGACCGGGATCACATGACCAATGGCCTGCGCGCGCCCGGTGGCCAGGCTTTTGGCACGCGTATTCGGGCGATAGTTGGCCCGTTCCGCGGCCTCTCTGACGCGCTTGCGCGTTGCGTCATTGACCTCTGGGAACCCGTTCAGAGCACGACTGACCGTCGTGGGTGACAGGCCCAGAGTCCCCGCAAGTTGTTTCAGTGTCACGCTCATCAGCAAAATCAAACCGTGTTGGATGGGCGCGATAATATGCAAAGTTCTTACCTGCTGAAAAGGCTTTTGTGATACCTTTGTTATGCTGCGCCTGCAAAAAGGCCCATTAAATTCATTGGCTTTGGGACAAAACAGATTGACAGAGTGCAGGCATTCCGCCAACTTGAGGCATCCAAAGCGGTTTGGAAATGATTCCTGACAGCTGGGATGAGACGGGCGCAATCGCAAGAATTGCACATGACACGGGTCAACCTTGGGAGGATGACAATGAAAACGAGACTTTACGCAGGCGTGGCTACGCTTGCTTTGATGGCCGCGGGCGCAAGCGCGGATGAACTGATCATCGCGCCGGGCACCGAAGGGTTCAACTGGGACAGCTTCGATGCGTTCTCTGAAGCGCATGATTTCTCGGGGCAAAGTCTGAGCATCAATGGGACTTGGACCGGCCTCGATGCGGCGAATTTGCGCCGTACGCTCGCTTATTTCGAAGCGGCGACCGGTGCGACTGTCAATTATTCGGGGTCTGAAAGTTTCGAGCAGGATATTGTGATCGCGGTGCAGGCAAATTCAGCGCCCGATGTTGCGGTGTTCCCGCAGCCAGGTCTGGCCGCTGACATGGCCGCACTGGGCGCGCTGTCGCCCTTGGGTCAGGACACTGCTGACTGGATGGTCGAGAATTACGCCGCCGGTCAATCCTGGGTCGATCTGGGCAGTTTTCCCGGCGCAGACGGTGAAGAACAGATGTTCGGCTTCTTCTACAAGGTCGATGTGAAGTCTCTGGTCTGGTATGTGCCCGAAGCCTTTGAAGAGATGGGCTATGACATTCCCGAGACCATGGAAGAGCTGATCGCCCTGTCAGAGCAGATCGTCGAGGATGGTGGCGCGCCTTGGTGCATCGGTCTTGGGTCAGGGGCGGCGACAGGTTGGCCTGCGACCGACTGGGTCGAGGATATGATGCTGCGGCTGCATGAGCCTGAGCTTTATGATCAGTGGATCACGAATGAATTGCCGTTCAATTCGCCCGAAGTCGTCGAGGCGATCGAGATGTATGGCAAATTCGTGCGCACCGAAGGCTGGGCACAGGGCGGTCCCGAAGCGTCTGCCACGACGGATTTCCGTGACACGACGGCCGGTCTCTTTCAGATCCCGCCAGCCTGTTACATGCATCGGCAGGCCTCCTTTATTCCGACCTTCTTTCCTGAAGGATCGGAATATGGGCTGGACTATGATTTCTTCTACTTCCCGGCTTTTGAGGATCGCGATCTGGGCGAACCTGTCCTCGGGGCTGGAACGCAGTTTGCGATCCTGAATGACAGCGATTTGTCGCGTGCATTCATCGACTTCCTGAAGACCCCCATCGCGCATGAAGTCTGGATGGCGCAGTCGGGTTTCCTGACGCCGCATAATGGTGTGAACCTCGAAGTGTTCGGCGATGATGCGCTGCGGGCGATGAATGAAATCCTGCTCGATGCCACGACATTCCGCTTCGATGCGTCGGACGTCATGCCCGGCGAGATCGGTGCAGGCGCGTTCTGGACGGGCATGGTGGATTTCACCACGCAGGGTGATGCACAGGCCGCAGCAGACGCTATTCAAGCGCGCTGGGACGCGATGCGCTAACTTGACTTGCTTGAAAGGGCCGCCATGCGCGGCCCTTTCAACACATGAATTCCGCGCCAAACAGAGCCAGACAGGACCGCAGCTTGACCCCGGAGGAGGGGGGGCTTGTTGGTCGGGGAGGGGAAGAATGTCACCAGTCCTTCAGGGTATCTTGACCATCATCATCGGTGTCGGTGGATGTGTCGGATACTTTTATTTCTCGAATATCATCCTCGACAAGGTGATCTTTCCAGCGAAGGGGCCGCAAGCAGGGCGCAATATCAACCGGGCCAATCAGGTTCGTCCTTGGTTGTTCCTGTTTCCGGCCATGTTCGCACTGGGCCTGTATCTGGCCTACCCCGTGGTTGGGTCGTTCTGGCGCTCTCTGTTTGACCGGTCCGGGGCCAATTTCATCGGGCTTGGCAATTACTTTGACCTTTTCGCGGAAAGTACCTTTCGCACAGCCGTATTCAATAATCTTCTATGGGTGCTGTTCGTGCCAGCAGCAGCGACATTCTTTGGCCTGCTGGTCGCACAACTGACCGACCGGTTGAGCTGGGGGAATATCGCCAAATCTCTGATCTTCATGCCGATGGCGATCAGTTTCGTGGGGGCTTCGCTGATCTGGCGCTTCGTCTACTCGCCCAACCCAGATATCGGCATAATCAATTCGATCCGCGACAGCATGGGCATGGCATCGCTTGATCCGCTTCAGATACAGTTCTGGAACAACTTTTTCCTGATGTTCATCCTGGTCTGGATTCAGACAGGCTTTGCCATGGTGATCCTGTCTGCGGCTTTGCGTGGCATCCCGGAAGAAACCATCGAGGCCGCAATCATCGACGGGGCAAATCCGTTTCAGGTGTTCTTTAAGATCAAGGTGCCGCAGATCATGGGCACGATCGTGGTGGTCTGGACCACGATCACGATCCTTGTGCTGAAGGTGTTCGATATTGTCTACACCATGACCGGCGGCAATTTCGGTACGCATATCCTGCCAAGCTACATGATGACCTACATGTTCCGCGATGATGGGCGGGCGACGGCAGTGGCCTTTGTCATCATGATCCTTGTTCTGCCGGTGATGATCTCGAATATCCGGCAGGCCCGGAAAGAAATGCGCTGAGGGAGGGTGAGACATGGATAATATCGCTGGACAAAACTCAGGCAGCAAGCTCGCCGTCAATATCACAGTCCTCATTCTGGTTCTGCTGTGGCTCTTGCCGACAATCGGGCTGTTTGTGTCATCCTTCCGTGACCGGGACCAGATTTCCAATTCAGGCTGGTGGCAGGCCCCGCTTGCGGTGGATCTGAACTTCCGCACCCGTGTCGCAGCGGATAACCCGCGTGAAGAGAACGGTGTTTTCGTGCTGGAGGGCAATGTCTTTGCCGACCCGGCGCTGGCGTCGAGTTTTCCCGAAGGGACAGGGACCGTTTCCGCCTATGGCACGCGTGCGGTTGCGCCCGGTGAGTTCCCGGCAGGAGAGGTGTCTGAGCTGCGCAGCGGCGGCACGATTGTCGTCGAACGTGATGGCAGTTATCGTATCGAAAGTGCGGAAGCGCTGGATCGTGGCCCGACGCTTTATTTTGAGGCGCGCACACCTCCGAAATTCACGCTGAACAACTACCGAACTGTTCTCTTCGCAGACGGGATGGACCGCGCTTTCATCAATACGCTGACAGTGACCATTCCGGCCACGATCATTCCTATTCTGATTGCGGCTTTCGCGGCCTATGCGCTGGCTTGGATGGATTTCCCCGGTCGTGGCCTGTTGATCGCTGCTGTGGTGGGGCTGCTCGTGGTGCCCTTGCAGCTTGCCCTTGTGCCGCTTCTGAAACTGCATACCGAAATCGGCATCGGGCAGAGTTTCCTCGGCATATGGCTTGCGCATACGGGATTCGGCTTGCCACTGGCGGTCTATCTCTTGCGAAATTACATGGTGGGATTGCCGCGCGATATCATCGAAAGCGCCAAGGTAGATGGCGCAACGGATTTCCAGATATTCGTGCGCATCATCCTGCCGCTCAGCTTTCCGGCACTGGCGTCATTCGCGATTTTCCAGTTCCTGTGGACATGGAACGATCTGCTGGTGGCCAAGGTTTTCTTACCATCCGGTGCAGAATCTCAGGTCATGACGGTCAAGATCGCCGATGATCTGCTTGGTTCTCGCGGGGGCGATTGGGGCATCCTTGCGACTGCGGCCTTCGTGTCCATCGCTGTGCCGCTTTTGGTCTTCTTCACAATGCAACGCTACCTGGTGCGCGGCCTGCTGGCTGGCTCCGTCAAATAAGGACAAGACACGTGACTGCTCAAACTTTGTTGCAGCCCGATCACGGGCTGGAGCTTCACCCCGACTGGTGGCGCGGTGCGGTAATCTATCAGATTTACCCCCGCAGCTATCAGGACAGCAATGGCGATGGTATCGGCGATCTGCGTGGGATCGTGGAACGTCTGCCTTATATCGCCTCGCTTGGGGTCGATGTGATCTGGATAAGCCCGTTCTTCACCTCACCGATGAAGGATTTCGGCTATGACGTGTCGGATTACTGCGATGTTGATCCAATGTTCGGCACGCTGTCCGATTTCGACGCGCTGGTGGCCACGGCGCATAAGCTGGGCATCAAGGTGCTGATCGATCTGGTGCTGTCGCATTCGTCAGACCAGCACCCCTGGTTTGTTGAGAGCCGCGGCAGCCGCGACAATGCGCGCGCGAACTGGTATGTCTGGGCTGACCCAAAGCCTGATGGAACGCCGCCGAACAACTGGCTGTCGATATTTGGCGGGTCTGCTTGGGCCTGGGATTCGACACGCTTGCAGTATTTCCTGCACAACTTTCTTGCGTCGCAGCCCGATCTGAACTTCCACGAACCACAAGTGCAAGACGCGCTGCTGGACGTCGCAAAATTCTGGCTTGACCGGGGCGTGAATGGTTTCCGGCTCGATACGATCAATTTCTATGTTCATGACGCAGAGCTGCGCGACAATCCCGCATTGCCGCCAGAGAAGCGAAACGCCAATATCGCGCCTGCCGTAAACCCATATAACCATCAGGAACATCTTTACGACAAGAACCGCCCGGAGAATCTGGAGTTCTTGCGCCGTTTCCGGGCGCTGCTAAATGATTACGACGCGGCGGCGGTGGGTGAAGTCGGGGACGCACAGCGCGGGCTGGAAATCCTTGGCGAATACACATCCGGTGGTGACAAGGTGCAGATGTGCTACGCCTTCGAGTTTTTGTCGCCGGAAGCTCCGACGGCACAGCGCTTTGCGTCTGTTATCCACCAATTTGAAGCTGCGGCACCAGATGGTTGGGCTTGCTGGGCGTTTTCAAACCATGACGTTATGCGGCATGTCTCGCGCTGGGATTTGACGCCAGCGGCCGCCCGCTGTTATGCGACGCTGCTTTTGTGTCTGCGCGGATCGGTCTGTCTGTATCAGGGCGAAGAACTGGGTCTGCAAGAGGCAGAGTTGCGCTTCGAAGACCTGCAAGACCCCTATGGCATTCAGTTCTGGCCAGAGTTCAAGGGCCGCGACGGATGCCGGACGCCAATGGTCTGGACGTCGGATAATCAAAATGGTGGGTTCTCACAGGGCCACCCATGGCTTCCGGTCGCCCGTGAACATCTGCACTTGTCGGTTGATGCGCAGGAACGCGCGCCGGATGCATTGCTGCATCACTACCGCCGGGCCATCGCGTTCCGTCATGCCCATCGCGCGCTTGTGCAGGGTGATATGCATGAGATGAAAACAGAGGGTGACGTTCTGTCCTTCCAGCGCGAGGCTGCGGGCGAAACGCTGTTCTGTGCCTTCAATCTTAGCCATGAGCCAGCAACCCTGACATTGCCACAGGGCAACTGGGTTGCTGTTGGGCAGGACTTGAACAGTTCCGGTCCGGGGGAGGACGGGAAAGTACATCTGGGACCATGGCAGCCCTGCCTGGTCGTCAAACGATAAACACAAAGGGGAGGAGACATCATGGCCGATCTGAAGCTCAAGGA
>SKGU01000160.1 GCA_007117255.1 Natronohydrobacter sp.
CCTGTCATCGCGAAACGCTTGTTTTGTGGTTCGGCATCATTGGCAAATCCCATCATTTACAAAACTTGTCGAACCGCTGTGATGCCGCAAGGCATAGGTCTAGAACATCATCAAAACTGGCTTCACTGGCTTTGGATTTCTCAAAGGCCATAAGACGCATCGCCGCATATAAGTAAGCATTCATCGTGATCAACTGTTCATCAATCCGCGTGAGACTTGCAAATTTACGGCAAACACGGCGAAAAAATTCATCGTCTCTTGCAGACTTCATTGAACGGCGCGCGAAATGGTGCAGCTCGGCGCCGACGACATTGGTGCCGAGCATCCCAAAGTCAATGAAAGTGAATCTTGGCTTTTTGTCGAGGAGTCCAACACCAAGATTGGGCCAGAAGATATCATTGTGGCACAGACTGTGCGGAAGATTGCGCTGGAATTCTGAAAGGGCCCTCAGACGGTCGCCCGTGCCGGGCAGCAGAGCTTCAACATCCGACAAGAACCTACTACCGACGCGCCCACGTCTTGGAAGTGATTGCCCGTCTCTTCGGCACACACTTGGCAAGACCAACGACAATTCGTGGATTGCAATCGCCAGTGGGCGCGCAAGCTGCATAACTTCAGCTATGCGCCGATTTGAGACACCTTCTACATATTGCAAATAGATATCACTTTCTGCGCCCCGTTCTTCCACATGATAGACCTCAGGAAACGGCCATTGTATCTGGAAACTACGTTTGACTGAGGCGCTCACATTCATGAGCTCTTTCATGAATGCAAGCTCACTTTCGTTGCCTTTGTTCTTGATTGTCTTGCAGACCAGGAAAGCACCATTCGCATCCGAGAACTGGATCAATGTCAGACTGCCCTGCCCCTTCTGCAGTTCTCGCTTCGAGACGTCAGCCGGATTCAGATCAAAGCGCGCGCGAATGAAGCCGTCTTCATCGAAAGCACCGCCGCCAATCGTTTCAGCAGCCTCGTAGTTTTGCTCGGCTTTGCGTGAAAAGAAAGTGCTCTTCATTCTGTTCTCCAACGACCTTCACAAGGCTGCATGCTGCGAGCAATCATATAACAGACCAAAGGTCTTGTTTTAGTTCCTTTGTCCAGATCGGCACCTCGCGATGTGTCGGAGAACGGCACCACACAGAGACGTCCCGCAAGCGACGAAAGGAAGGCTGAAGTCCTACATATACATTGAAACAGTGCCATTCTATCAAGCATCCCGGCTCAGCGCGGCACGCGATGCGCAACCTCAGCATCTTCACATATCAGCCACGACATTCTTTGAGCCTTGCCAGATCTGCCTGAATTCACGCGACGCAGCCTGCGCCAGCGCTTGTGCAGTGCGGGTGTCATGGTCCGGCCATGAGATCACATGGCCATTCTCGGCCACCGATACAGCCGCACCCTGCGCACCTAGCCCGAAGGCCATGACGGGCAGACCCGTGGCCAGACATTCATGCGTGGTGAAGGAAAAAGTCTCGGGCCATATTGACGGAATGAGCCAACATGTGATCCCGTAGCGTCTGATCAATAGTGGCAGGTCGGCAGGTTCGTAAGGTCCGTGCACGACGACGCCTTTGCCTGACAGTTCGAAATTCGGATCAACCCGACCCACAACGACAAGTCGCGTATTTGCCAGACCACTGCCGCGCCGTCGCAAATCTTTGGCCAGCTCGACAAGTACGCCAGCGCCTTTTTGCAGGTTGATATTGCCCAGAACACCAATCACTGGCCGATCACGTCGGCGGAGCCTGTCAGCATTTGGGACGCGTTCAATCTGATGAATCATCTTATGCGGTCGGAGTCTGATCTTGTGCTGAAGATCGGGCAACGCTGCGGCGACGATCGCTTCGCTGTCAGGCGAAAAGACGACCAGCGCTTCTGCACGCGACAATGCCTTTTGCCAGCACGCACGCCACGCCGCCAGATCCAGGCGCGTTCCGTCACGGCGTATGTAGCGATGCGCAGGGTCAAGATGACCTGCTGGCGGCACGCCGCGATACTGTCCGTCGCTGTCAAGCAACGTATAGGAAGGGCTGATCGGCAAATAGTCATGAAACAGGATCTCGAGGGGGCGGCCCTGATCTGCACCGTCCGTCCCGCTCCCTGCAAGCGCGCAGAGAAAGGCGGGGATCTCGCTGAGATCTGGATCGCCCACGGCACAAGAATAGATCACTTTGCGTCGCGCCAGTCGCGATATCAGCACGACCGCCAGATCAAGTGTGTCGCAATCCGCAGCAACACGCCCCTGTGTAGTATGCAATTCTACATGCACCCGATTGGTGCCGCCCATTCTTAGAAGCACTGCCCCCTGAGGATCACGCCGCAATAGCTGGTTTTGCAGATACATCTCTGCCCCCCCACCCATGGAATGGGCGACATAGACCGGGATTTCGGGCAAATCGGGGTGGCTGTTCATCCATTCCAAGGCGAGCGCCATACGCTGACTGAGCAAAGGGTCGCCCAGGATAAAGCCCTGAACCAATGCATCATAGCCCGGATACCGGGTCGAAATCATGGCATTGTTGCGCGCCAGCGCTGCCTGTTTCAGCGCAGCACCGAAACTTTCGCCACCTCTGTGTTCAACAAAGAGCGCCGCTGTCGCAAGATGCCGGGCACCGATATCAGCTGCACGTCGGCACCAGTCGACTTCCTCCCCATAACCCTTGCCAAAGCCAGTGTCGAACACCCCGACGCGCCTGAGCCAGACCGGCGACATCGCCATGCAGAACCCGACCCCGGTTGGCAGTGCCGCCAAGTGATGTGCCTGAGGCATGGTGCGGGCCGCCGTGTCGAGTGCATCGCCCTGCCCAGGTTCAAGCTGTCCACGCGTACATATCACCGGCACAGACAGAATTTCGGCATCATTGGACATCGGTGTGACCGAAGCGATGTCGGGGTCATTGACCAACGGGGCAACAAGACGGCTGGCCCAGCCCTCCGGGACAAAGGCATCTGAATTCAACAAGATGACGGGCCTGACCGCGTCAGGGTCAAGTTCATGCGCCAGATCGAACCCACGATTGACCGAGCGGATGAATCCCAGATTGGCGTCGTTTTCCAGCAAAGTGATCTGACCTGTGACCCCGCAGCCTGCATCAGCCGCTGCCTGATGCGCCGCACATAGCTGTTGGAGGAAAGGTCGAACGCGTGCATCGGTTGACCCATCCTCAATCACGATCAGGTGCCAGGGAAGATCGGTATGCCTGCGAACGCGCTGCAGGGTTTCCGCCAGCAACGCAAAGGCATTGAACACAGGTAAGATGATGGTGATACCATCGCAGATCTGCGCGGGAGGCCGGGCGGCAAGCGCGCCACTGTCTTCGGAAGGGGCTGCAAAAACATCGGGGTTCAGAAGACCCGGCGCGGCGACACCATCAAGCCGCAAAGCAGCCTTTATCCGCCGACGCAGAGCGGGATCATTCTGGCGCAAGCCCTGCAGGATATCGGGTGCATTTACCATGCAGTCACGCAAAAACTGACCAGCCAGAGTGGTTTTGGCGCGCAGAGCGCGCATCCGCCCCGGCAGGCGCATCTTCAGTGAAACAGTTGCATCCTCATGCGCTGCCGACAGGGTCAGTTCCCGATCTGAGGGGCGGGCTTCAGGCGGGGGCAGAGGCAAGCTTGCCTCGAACCCGCAACGCGGATCACACCCCAGCGCATCGGCCACGTCTCGTCGGTCCAGATGCGGGTGGCGCACCAGCCCGAAGTCCCCCAATCGGACATGAATTTCAGAGGCCAGGGACCAGCCGCGCAGATAGAGCCGTCCCTGCCGCAGCGCGATATCTTCCAGATAGCCGATCATCTGCCCATCCGTTGATACCAGTTTTCTTGGTTTCAGCCGGACTTCCAGATGATGCGTGGCGTAATAGTCAAAGACCCAGCGCAACTGGCGCAGTGTCCGGGGGGTCAGAAAGGGGCGCGATTTCTGTGTCATGCTGTCCTTGCTGTTTTTAGAACCCCGGTGAGAGTGCCACAAGGTCGATATTCCGCGTCACAACCTGCGCGCCAGTGAATAGCGGCACTGCACAGTTTTCAGCCCTTGAATAGCAAAAACGGGGCACAAGCGACGTGAGGATCATAGCAGACCAGACCCCGCAACCGCACAGACGAAAATGGTTGCACTGGCAAGGCATGCTCCGAATGGCAGACGCATCTGCCGGTTCAGCCCACGCCCCCGACGCATTGCGCGCGACAAACCAAGCACGAGTCCGGACAATCCGGCAATAAGTGTCATCAGCGCCAGCCCGTGCCATCCAGCGACCGGGACGATCAGTGCGCCAAGGCCCGCCATCAGGCGGATGTCTCCTGCCCCCATGCCGGCGCGCCCGCGAATGGCGCGGTAACCTGCGGAAAGCGCCCAAAATGCCGCCGCGCCGGTCGCGCCCCCCAACACCGCCTGCACCAACCCGGCCCAATCCCACGCCGCGGCACCGGGCGGCCAGAGCGCAAGCCCAATGGCCAACAGAACCAGCGCACCGGTCAGCACATCAGGCAGGCGATAAAAACGAAGGTCCGACAGGATCAGCGCCAGCAAGCACCAGAACACCACTGCACCCCCAAGCCCCAACCCGGCCCAGAGTGCCAGCGCTGCCAAGGCAAGCCCGGCAAGTTCTGCCTGCCACAGTCGCGCGGGAATGCGCGCTGCGCACTGCGCACAGCGCCCCCGAAGCAGGATGTATGACAGCAGCGGCATCAACTCCCACCAGCGTAGAATGCTGCCACAGCGTTCACATTGCGACCGGGTAAAAACGACGGGTTGTCCACGCGGCAGACGATCTGCCAGAAGGGCTGCGAATGACCCCATTGGTGGCCCCAGCAACAGCGTCAGCACAGCTTGCAGGGCCGCGACCTCAATCTGCTCCATTCCGGGCCTTTCCCGCGTTGCACCTGTTGTCGGATCGTGGTCGTTCCGATATCATGAAGACGCCTGTCAAACTCAGCAAAAGTAATATCATGCAGTTATTGATCTCTGCCCTGCCTGCCAAGGCCCACCGACGCAAGCCCGCCGCCGGGTTTTCGTTGATCGAACTGATGGTTGTTGTCGTGATCCTGTCCATTCTGGCCGTAGTGATCGTACCGCGGGTAATCGACCGGCCCGATCAGGCGCGGGTCTCGCGTGCACAATCCGACATTGCCGCACTAGACGCCGCGCTCGCGCTCTACCGGCTCGACAACCAGGCCTATCCCACAACAGAACAGGGGTTGATGGCGCTGGTCGAACGCCCCACGCGCAGCCCTGCGCCGCGCAACTGGGCCGAAGGTGGTTACATCGCGCGCGTTCCGACTGATCCATGGGGGAATGACTATCAGTATCTGATCCCTGGTGTTCACGGGGATTATGACCTGTTCAGCTTCGGGGCGGATGGCAGGCCCGGTGGCACAGGGGTCAATGCGGTCATAGGCAATTGGCAGAGCAACTGAGGCATCCCGAAAGCCCGCCCCCCCGCGGGTTTTCACTCATCGAGTTGATGGTGGTGGTCAGCGTGATGTCAGTGCTGACACTGGGGGTGGTCTTGGGTTTCGGCGGCAGCCAAAGCCTGTCGCCCAACGCACGCGCCAATGACCCGGCGCGGCAGGCGAAAATGTTCGAGCAGGCGTTCGAGCAGGCCAGCGATCTGGCCTTGTTCACGCGCCAGCCGGTCGGCCTGCAGCCGTTACGGCAAGGTTGGCAAGTCATGCGGCGCGACGCTACCGGGGACTGGGTGGCAGAGCCGCACTTGTCTGCACGTCTTGAAGCGCTGGTACTGGACTGGCAGATCAATGCACGCCCTGTCGTGGCCCCGGAACATGCAGGGGTGGCGCGTCCCACGATTATGATTCTGGGGGATGGGCGCAGCACGCCCTTCATGCTCTGGATCAGGTCCGCACAAAGCAGAGGCAGCCCCCATCTTTGCACCAATACCGGAGGGCAACCGATGCGTTGCAACCCGGTGTGACGTATAGGGTTGCGCCGCGCGGCATGACGTTGATCGAACTGGTCGTGGCCATTAGCATCCTGTCAATCGCCAGCATTGCGGCATGGCGTGGCTTTGATCAGGCTGGGCGAGACATGCAAGGTCAGCTTGCGCGCGGCCTCGCGCATCAGGTCGCACTGAACCATGCGGCAGAGCTGCGCGCGGCCGGGCTGGCGCAGGGCCGGTCACTGCCAGCACAGGTCAGGATGGGTCATCAGGACTGGACCATTGCAATAACGGAAACGCCAACCAATGGCGCACTGGTTGCGGTCACGATTTCAGTCAGTGCGCCCGGCAGCGCGGGCGCACAACTCGTGACCTTCTTGCCCGCCGGGGCGGAACCATGAAACGAGATGCACCTGCGGGGTTTTCCTTGCTGGAACTGATGGTGGCGCTGGCGCTGTTCTCTCTGGTGGCGATCATGTCGCTACAAATCCTGACTGGCGCATTGCATCAGCGCAGCCTGATGGAACGCAGAACAAACGAAAGCGCCAGCCTGTTGCGCATGATGACCTTGCTGCGTGCTGATCTGGAAAGCGTCGTACCCATATCATTTTCCCCGCCATTGGGGGGACAAGAGCCAGCTTTCATGCCCGCAGATGACAGGCTTGCCTTGACGCTTGGCGGGCAGGCGCGGCTGAACGGGTCAGCTCAAGGGGCCCCCGACGAAGACGGCTTTCTGCGGGTTATCTGGCACCTTGATCGCACCAGCGGCAGATTGACCCGTCAAATCTGGCCAGTGCTTTACCCGCGCGATCCTGCGCAACTTGGCCCCGAATTGCTGGTTATCGAGGGGATTGAAGCGTGGGAAATCACGCCTGCAGATCCGGCTGATCGTCTGCCTGATCAGATCACAGTGACAGTTCAGAGCAGCCGCCACGGACAACTGAGACTGGTGGCAGCCCCATGAGCCCGCGCTGGCGCATTGGCGCACCGCGTGGGGTCGCACTGATCAATGCGCTGCTGTTGGTCGCCGCGCTTTCGGCCATCACGGTCACACTGATGCAACGTGCAGAACTGGCGCGCGCACGTCTGGGCGGGATGCTGGACGCCGATCAGCTTGGGCTGTATCTGGATGCGGCAGAACAACTGGCATTCGGGTTGCTTGCGCAACCATCTGGCACAGCGGGCATCACCCATCTCGATCAGGTTTGGGCACAGCCTTTTGTCGAGGAACCGATCGACCGTGGCACAGTCAGCTTGCGGATCAGCGACCTTCAGGGGCGGTTCAATCTGGCTTGGCTGAACCGCCCGGCGCTGGATGAATCCGATCTGGAAGAGCGCGCCATCATCTTTGAGGCATTTGGCCAGTTGATGCAGGATCTGGGACTTGATCAGCAGGTCCGCCGTCGCCTGATACAGGCGCTGGACCCTGAGCTTGGTCAGCGCGTTACGGCATGGGGACGCAGCACGCGCCCACCGGATTTGCCGCTTGTGTCGGTCTTTCAATTGCGACTGGTCGAGGGCGTCAGCGATGCTGATCTTGAAGTTCTGGCACCTCATGTGACCAGTTTGCCCACTCAGACGATGCCAAATATGAACACGATCAGCCCCGAAGTTCTTGCCGCCTTTCTTCCGCGCGCCAATGCGGGCAGTCTTGCCGCAGCCCTGACCCAAGCGCGCCCGTTTGAAGATAGCACGGCCGCGCTGGACTGGATTGAAAGCCGCTTTGGTGCAGATGCACGCACCCGGATTTCAGCACTGGACCCCGATGTCCACTCTGACTGGTTCGAATTGCGGATCGCGGCGCGACTTGACAGATTGCGCCTGACACGGAATGTGGTCTTGCACCGCGACGATCCCAGCGTGTGCTGCAAGATCGTCCTTGCCTTGCCGGAGCCTGACTGATGCCTGCCGTGACTCTGCACGCCCCGTCTGAGCCTGTTTCCCTGCTGCGCATGCTGGCAGGGGGGCAGACAGGGGGCAAGGTGCGGGGCAAAACCACAGCCTTTGCTGTCTGGCCTATTGGCAGCGCAGCCCCACCCCCTGACAAACCTTTTGTGGCAGTCGTACCCGGCGCTTCTGTGCCGCTTGTGCGGTTGAATCTGCCGCCGGGCTTGCGCGGCGATGCACGCGAAACGGTGGGCCGGCGGCAGCTTCTGGACCAGTTGGGACTAAGTACACGGCAGATGGAATTGCGCCCTGCCCCCTTGGGCACGAAGGCCGCGCTGTGGCAATCCATGTTGATGGCGGCACCGTCTGACCTGCAGCACTGGCGCGCAGATGCCGCAAAACTGGGGCGCAATCTGCGCGCAGTCTTGCCTGATTACCTTGCGCTACCCAGTGCTGAAGGGATCTGGACAATCCAGAGCGGGGAGACCCCGGACGAATTGGTCCAGATGCGGCTTGGCCCGCAAGACGGCCTCAGTGCCGAGCCTGAACTGGCGGCCCTGACATTGGCGCGCGCCGCGCTGGAGCCTGCCGGACCCCCACGCGCGATTTTGCGCCTTGGACCTGCCTTGCCTGTGCTGGATAGTGCAGTGCAACAGCTTTGCGCCGGTCATCGCGGGCTTTCAGTGGCGCATCGCATTGAAGATTTACCCCACGACCTGTCGCCGCCGGTTCACTTTGCCCTTGGCGAGCTAGCGCTCGATCTTGCGAGCCTGCGTCCAGATGCGCACACGGCGTTGCAATCACGGCTTCGAAGCTTGTTTCTGCCTGCGGGGATCCTTGCACTGGCTGGGGTCATCTGGACGGCCTCGCATGTGCTTGAAGTGCAGCGTCTGGAACAGCAGGCACAAGTGCAACAAGATGACACCATTGCAATGGTACGCAGATTTTTTCTGCCGCATGGACCTTTGCCAGATATCCGGTTGCAGGTGCTGCGTTTGCTGGAGGAACGCCGCGCAGGGCTGGACGTTGCGACAGCTGATGCGCCCCGTTCATTAACCCGGATGCAACAGGCCAGTGCCGTTCTGGCCGAGGCCGATATTCGCCTGAACGCGATGCGCCTGCAAACGGATGGTGCGATCGTGATAGACCTGACCAGCCCGGATTTCACGACACTGGAAGCGCTGATCGCGGATCTGCGCGTCGCCGGGCTGTCAGTGGTGCCAGATCGCTCGGCCAGCGATGGAGAAGGCGGCGTGTCAGGAACAATGACGATCTTTCCTGCGACCCCGGAAGGCGAACAGCCATGACACAGATGATGATGAATTTCTTACTGGCGCGCACGCGGCGCAAGCGTTGGCTGTTGGGCGTTCTTGTCGTCGTTGGCTTGCCACTGGCCTGGTATCAGGGCGTGATCGTGCCGTTGCAAACCCGTGCCACCGAATCCCGGCAAGCACTGGAGGACAGCCGCGCCTTGCAACTCTGGCTCGAAGCCCGTCGCATTGAGCTTGACGCTCTGCCCGCGCCGGAGTCCAGCGCCCCGCGCAGCCTGCCTGGGTTAAGCGCGATCGAAGGCAGTTTGCACGCGGCCGGGCTTGATGAGAGCATCAGCACATTGGCCACTGCCACTGGCGGCGTGATAACTCTGCAAATGCAGGGCGCAGAATTTACGACATTGATGCCCTGGCTTGATCAATTTGAACGCGACACCGGCTACCGCGTGGCGCAACTGGCCTTGCAGCGTGACGAAGTTGCGGGTCGGGTTGTTGCAGAGATCCTGCTTCAGCCAGAGCAATGACCATGATCTGACGATTCCGGGTCACTTCAGGCGATTTGGGCATGGGGGCAGGCATCGCCCCCAGCTTTGGTTTCTTGGGCGATCGCCGTCAGCGCCGCCGCATCAGAAACTCGAACCGCGCCGTGCAGCCGCGCAGGCCATCGAAATGGCGGATGACCCCTTCAAGCCGCACGTTTTCAGTTTCTGCAGTGATGGTGCCGGGCTGTTGGCGCGTTACGCGCAATTCAGAGAACCTGCGCCCCTGGCCTCTGTTGTCCAGAAGTCTGGCCTGGCCCCCGATCCCGGCGCCATCGACCTCTTGAAAACTGCTCGTGAAGGGGCCGCCACGCGTGGCAAGGCCCATGGCATAGGGAAAGTTGTTCCAGAACATCGTCAGGAATGTGTTGGCACCATTGCCCGGCAGCCCAGACGGACGAAACCGCGCGACCACCGTTTCAGCGCCTTCCCAGCCAAATTCTTCACAACCATCAAAACCGTAGACAGTGCCGCCACCGCGGAACTCTACGCGCGCATCTGCAGCAGATGCATTGAGGAATGAGACAAGCAAGACAGCAGGGATGATGTACCACAAAGTCAGACGACGGTTGCGACGTTTCAGCATGTGTTGGCCCTTTCAAATTGACCGTTAGAGGAAAGTCAAATTGCAAGCAGATTAGCACGGTGGCGACATTTCAAAAGAAATTTCGACCTATTCAAGAGTCTCAAATGTGCATTTTTCACGCAAGGGAGCCGAATCTGAACATCGCGTTTCTCTGAGCGGAACAAGGCGCGGTGAATATGGGGAAAGAAAGTCTGTCAGAACATGCACAGCCCTGAAGGAATAACGCAAAACGGCGCCCCGAAGGACGCCGTTGATAGTATTGTTCGCCTACTGATCAGTCGCGATGCAGACTGATATTCAAGCCCTGATCAGCACCGGTTTTGGTCGACAATACTGCAATATCAGGCCTATCAGAGGCCCCGCCAGCCAAGCGACCATGGAACACAACTATGAAATCGTCCCCCACCAAACGCAAGCGCATCTTGCACTCTGAGTCAATATTGTAGGTCCCGCGAACGCTGAAAATCTCTATGTTCTGTTGCCATTCACCATTTTCGAAGTATTCATCATGATCTTCGCAAAAGCCCCGGATCCGCCCGGTATCGCGAAAATCGATCCGGCACACGGCAAAAGTATCGCCCCCGAACCAACGTCCGGCCACAGTCTCTGTGGTGCATTCGGTTGCGCTGGCAATAGGTGCTGCCAGAAACGCTGCAACGGTGGTGATCGACATCAAGGTTTTTTTCATTCGAACTTCCTTCAATAAAGGGGCGTGACTTGTTGACCCAATATTTTAATAACATACTGAAATCCGTTCATTCCAGAGAAAAGCGCACGCATCTGTGATCGGAGATCGATTGTTGTACTTTGGACG
>SKGU01000300.1 GCA_007117255.1 Natronohydrobacter sp.
GGCTGCGTTCTCAGGCCACGCGCACCCCTTTGACCCAGACCTGACGGAGGATAGGCACTGAGTTTGGCAGGGCCACATGAATCAAATCCGCGCGCTGCCCAATCTGCAATGTGCCCCTGTCTGACAGCCCTACAGCCTGCGCTGGGGCAGATGTGACTGCCCGAAACCCCTTTGCGAGGTTGCCACAAGAAAGACCCAGGCGCACCGCGCCCAGCAACAAGGCCGCTGGAACATAGTCAGATGACAAGATGTCGAGCCGGTCTGCCGTTGCCAAGGTGGACGCGGCAACATTGCCGGAATGCGATCCGCCTCTGATCAGGTTCGGCGCACCCATCATCACCGCGATCCCAGCGTCATGACAGGCATACGCAGCTTCTAACGTAGTTGGGAATTCCGCCAGTCGCACCCCATGATGCGCCGAAGCCGCGACCTGCGCGCGCGTTGTGTCATCATGGCTTGCCAAGCTAGCCCCATAGCTGCGCGCTGCCGCAACGACAGCGGCTTCATGCGGTGCACGGACCCTCGCGCCCAAATCCTGCTGGCGCGTAACATGGTCGGTGAATTCGTCCTCTGACATGCCGTATTTGCCGCGCATATAGCGGCGCAATTGTTCGAGGTCGGAAAACTGACGTTGGCCGGGTGTGTGATCCATCAGGCTGACAATGCCGACACGGTCATCAGGGCCGAATTCTTCCAGCTCGTCGATCAGCGTTTCGGAGCATATTTCGGCGCGCAGATGCAAAAAATGGCTGATAGCCAAGGACCCTAACTCGCGCATCTCCAGAATCTCGCTGGCCAGCGCGCGTGCATAGCGGCCACGCCCCCGTGCATCGTCGCGCGAAAGCGATCCAATGCGCAGCGCGTCAAATACAGTGGTAATCCCCGTGCCTGCCAATTCGCGATCATGTGCAATCACGGCGCTGGCATGGGGCCAATCTACCCCAGGACGAGGGGCAAGGTGACGTTCCAGATTATCGGTATGCAATTCAATCAGGCCGGGCGCCAGCAAGTCGCCCTCACAATTGATCGCGCCTTTGGGAAGATGTCGGCTGTCATCCATCTCTGCGATCAGACCATCACGGATGACCACTGCGCCGTGGCGCAGCTCATCAGCCAACACAAGCCGCGCATTGCCCAAGATTGTTTCGCTCATGTTCGTGTCATCCTTGTATTTTTCGCCTCAGTGTCATGGCAGGCGGCAGCTTCATTTGATCAGGCGTTTTGCATTGCGCGGGTGATTGAAGCCTCGATTTGCGCCAGCGCAGCGGCCAGAGTGCCGTCATTAATGATCACTGTTGCGCCTTCGGGCGGGGTCAGCTCTGCCCTTTGCAAACGTGCAGCTATGTCGCTGGCATTTTCTCGCCCGCGCGCGGCCAGCCTTGCGGCCAGCACATCAGCAGGGGCCGTAATCACCAGCACCAATAATTGCGGATAGGCTTTTGCTATCTCTGGCAGGGCCTTGCGCGAGCCGTTGAAAACAACCACGCGCCCGGCCGCAAGATGCTGGTCAATGTTGGCAGAGATCGCATAGCGCAACCCATGTGCCTGCCAGTGAAAAGCATAGCGCCCCATTGCAAGCTGGGCTTCAAACAGGGCGTCAGAGACAGCTTCATGCACCTCGCCGCCGGCATCTGCGGCGCGCGTGATGATGCGTTGTGCAAAATGGAAGTCAGGCCGCGCTTGCGCCAGTGCGTCTATCAGAGTGTCTTTGCCTGCTCCTGATGGGCCAACAATTGCCACCAGCAAACCGCGTCCGCGATGCGCGCTCATGCGGCATTCCGTGCAGGTGTAAAACCGGTGACATCCACCTCGCGGTCGCAGACAGCCGCGCGCGCCTCGGCGTCATGGAAAATGCCAAGTATGGCGGCACCGCGCGCCTTGACCTCTGTGATCAGGTCCAGGACAACGGCGCGGTTGCCCGCGTCCAGGCTGGCTGTGGGTTCATCCAGCAACATGACGGGCCAATCCTGAATGAAGCCGCGCGCGATGTTGACGCGCTGCTGTTCGCCGCCTGAAAATGTCGTCGGCGACAGCGACCAGATCCGCTCTGGAATATTCAGCCGCGCCAGCATCAGGCGCGCGCGCGCCTGCGCCTGTGATTCATCCATCCCTTGAGCCAGCAAGGGCTCTGCCACGACATCGAGCGTGGGCACGCGCGGGATGACGCGCAGAAACTGGCTGACATAGCCCAGCTTGCTACGGCGCAAGGCGATCACCTCGCGCGGTTCGGCACCACACAGTTCTACTCCTGCAACCTGAATAGACCCCTCATCGCAGCGGTAATTGCCCCATATCATGCGCATCAGGGTGGACTTCCCAGACCCCGACGCCCCGACCAGCGCGACACATTCCCCGGCCTGCACCGAGAGCGCCGCGCCCTCCATGACCGGCAGGACGACCCCGCCCTGATTGTGCAGCACAAAGCGTTTGGCCACACCCGAAATCTCGATCATCCGCATGTCCTTCATCTTGCCAAAAATACTCATTCGACCGCAGGGGCCAGCACCACGTCAGACCTGAAGCACCGAACTGACCAAGAGCTGCGTGTAAGCATGTTGCGGGTCATCAAGCACCTGATCGGTCAGCCCCTGTTCGACCACGCGCCCGTCCTTCATCACCATCAAGCGATCTGCCAGCAATCGGACCACCGCCAGATCATGCGTCACGATCACTGCCGAAAGCCCCAGACGCCGCACCAGCCCACGCAGCAGATCAAGCAACCGCGCCTGCACGCTGACATCCAGCCCCCCCGTCGGCTCATCCATGAACACCAGCCTTGGCCCCGTGACCAGATTGCGCGCGATCTGCAAGCGTTGTTGCATCCCGCCTGAAAACGCGCGCGGTCGGTCGTCAATACGGGCCTGATCAATCTCCACTCGTCCCAGCCAGTCCTGCGCCTGACGACGGATATCACCATAATGCCGCGCGCCCACGGCCA
>SKGU01000251.1 GCA_007117255.1 Natronohydrobacter sp.
AAAACTTTGCAACGCGCAGTAGTCGCTTTGAGTGTTCCACAGATCATCTGACGTGACCAGCCACGCCCTGCAAAGCTAAACCGCATTCTCGCGCGCTGGAAGACCCGCGCCTCGCGTGTGACCAAGTCTGCAATTCTGCGTCTCGAAAACCGCAAGGCGACAAACCAGCAAACCACTTCCAAACCGAATGCGTATGAGGCGCATGGAATTTGGAAGCGAGAAGCGCAAACAGTTAGGGAAATGGCGCGCCCGAAAGGATTCGAACCTCTGACCCCCAGATTCGTAGTCTGGTGCTCTATCCAGCTGAGCTACGGGCGCGTTGGAGGCGACATATCGCCCCCCATCAGGGTTTGCAAGAGGGGTCAGGCAGGGAAATCGCACTTCCGTGCGAAAAACGTTTACACACCGTCGGGCAGCCATATGCGGAATTCACACCCATCCGCATCGCTGCGCATCAACTCCAACTTGCCGCCATGACCGCGAACAAGTTCTGCGGCAATCGCAAGCCCAAGCCCGACACCGCCCTTACGCACACCGCCCTGAAACGCCTCGAACAAGTGTTCACGCGCTTTTGGGGGAAGGCCTGGCCCTGTATCGCCAATACGAATGGCGACCCCAGGTTGCCCATCCTGCACGGATGGTTTTACCAAGATCTCTATCACGCCAGGCTGCTTTGTGGCTTCCAGCGCTTGCCGCGCATTGCGCACAAGATTGCTCAGGACACGGAAAATCTGTTCGCTATCTGCGCGAATATGCAGATCTGCCGGCACTTCGGTCAGAAATGTGATATCAGCGCCGTCCACCACAGCAAGCTTTTCGTTCTCGACCACATCTTCAATCAATGCTGCGACGCGAAACCGTGCAAGCTTGGGCGGTGGCTCTTGTGCCTTGCCAAACGCGAGCGTCGATTCGCACAGATTGATCGCACGCGACAACGAGCCAACCAGCTTGGGGGCGGCGCGTTTTACACTGGGATCGTCGCTCATCTCCATCCGGTCAGCCAGCATCGAGGCCGTGGTGAGCATGTTGCGCAAATCGTGGCTGATACGCGCCACCGAGCCGCCAAGCTGTGCCAGACGGTCCTTCTGGCGCAAAAGCCCGGTCAGATCTGTTTGCATCAGGTTGAGCGCTTCTTCGGCTTCGCGCAATTCGCGGATCGAAGATTGTGGCGTCAGGATGCGGGTCACATCCTGTGGCGATTCAGCATAATGCGCCATTGACCGGATCACACGGCGCATGGGTGCCACAACGAAAACCTGGATCGACAGATAAAGCAGCAGAGCGGTGATTCCGGAGATCAGTAGTGACAACAGCAGGATTCGTTTGCCGTAATCCCACAGTTCCGCCTGTAGGTTGGCGGTGTCGAGCGTGATCTCGATCAGCAGTCCGCCTTGTCGAACCGGCTCGCCAATAACCCGGATGATACGGGCATCGGGTCTGCGCATTTCATCCAGCGCGTCGCGCATAAGAATGAAAGCGTTGGCGTCGCGCAGATCATATGTCTGGGCAATGGGCCCTGGAAGAGGCGAGGACAAAACCAGTTCGCGCACGGCATCCCGCCGCAGCGCCACGTTGAAAACGCCTGCGTTTTCAAGCAGCTCCCCGGCAAGTTCGCCTGCAAATGGCCCATCTGACGCCAGCAGTGCCAATGAGGCGATCTGCGCGCGCTCCAGCCGCGCAAGAAGGTATTCCTCTCGGAATCGCGACACCGAGGGCACGAAGATCAGCACCTCCGCCAGCATAACGAAGATGACGACGAGCCAGAGAAATCTTGCTGACAGGCTTCTGAACATCATTCCCCGACTCTAGCTTGCGCAGGTCAGGGCAACCACCTCTGAACGACACCAACCACGCGCTTCACGTTTATGTTATCAAAGAGTTTCGGCGAGAAATAGGCCCCTGCTGCGCGTTTGCCGATTTCCGCCAATGTCGGGTAGGGTAGCACAGTCGCCGCAATCGCAGACAATTTCAGGTTGTTCGCGATCGCCAGCGCATAGGGCGCAATCACCTCACCCGCCTGCGCACCCACGACTGTCACACCCACGGGACGCCCACGCGCGACAACCAGCTTCAAAAACCCCGTCGTCTGCCCTTCGGCCTGCGCACGGTCAATCTGATCATAGCCAATCTTGTGCACGCTGACACCGCCGCCGAATTTCTTGCGCGCGGCTTTCTCATCCAGCCCGATACTTGCCAGTTCAGGATCAGTAAACGTGACATGCGGGATGTGGTCGCCCTTGGCTTTGGCAGGAAGCCCGAACAGCATGGACCGGATAACGACACCCGCATGATAGCCAGCCAGATGCGTGAATTGCCCCTGCCCCGCAACATCACCAATGGCATAGACACGCCGGTTGGTGCTGCGCAACCCGGCATCGACCTTGATTCCGGCGCGATCATAGCGAATGCCGGCCTTGTCCAGATCGAGCCTGTCCAGATTGGGCTGCCGCCCAACCGCGATCAGCAGATGCGTGCCCGCAAAGATCGTCCCGCCCTTTACTTGCACCTCGACAGCGCCCGCACGGCCCCCGACACGCTCGACCTGTGCTTGCTCGATGATCTCGATGCCCTCGCTGCGTAACGCCTCCAGCACAATTGCCGCTGCCTCTGGATCATCACGACCCAACGCCTGCGCGCCTTCGATCACGGTCACGCGCGCGCCAAGCCGTCGATGGGCCTGCGCCATTTCCAGCCCGATGGGGCCAGCGCCGATGATCAGCAGATGGCCGGGACAATCGGTCTGATCGAAGAGCGTTTCATTGGTCATATGGGGCACAGCATCGAGACCGGGGATCGGGGGAACCAGCGCGCGCGATCCAGTTGCTACGACAAAGCGGCGCGCTCTGATACTCGTGCCCTCGACATCAATCTCGGTGGGAGAGACAAAGCGCGCATAGCCCTGCATGACCAGCACGCCAAGACCTTCGAAACGCTCAACCGAATCATGCGGTGCAATCGTGGCGATGGTGGCTTTGACATGTGCCATCGCCGCCTTGAAATCTGCGGCTGTGGGCGCAATGCCGCGCGCCTTGACTGCTTTGGCTTGCGACAGCAGTGCCTTGGACGGCACGCAGCCATAATTCAGACAGTCGCCCCCCATCTTGTGCCCTTCGACCAGCACCACGCGCGCACCCATCTGCACGGCCCCCGCCGCGACCGACAAGCCACCGGACCCTCCGCCGATCACACAGATATCTGTCTTGATCTTGCTCATTCGAGGCTCCCCTTCCGGCTGAATTTCTTGAGCACAACAGGTAGTAACGACAGCGCCGCAAGGCCGAGAAGCGGGCCGATGATCTGCGGCTCGAAGATGATCCCAAGATTGGGAGTTTCATCGCGGGCAAAGACTTCGCCCAATCCTGATCCGACCCATGTGTAAACTATACCACCCGGCATGATTCCAAAGAATGTGGTGGCCGCAAAGACCGACAACCGCACACCGATCAGCGCCGGGATGACATTCATGACGAAAAACGGCAGCACCGGCATCAGCCTCAGCGAAAACAGGACCGGAGCTTCATTGGCTCGTATTGCATTGGTCAGGCGCTTGACCCGCCCGTCGCTGGCATCGATCTTTGCGGCCATCGCACGCCCAAAGCCTGCGCGCACAGCCATGAAAATCACCACGGCCCCGATCGTTGCCGCCATGACATTGAACAGTGCACCGGGAAACACCCCGAACAGGAACCCACCTGTCAAAGTTGCGGCCGTTGCGCCGGGTAACGAAAAGGCCACAATGGCAATATAGATCAGCACAAAACCAACCGCCGTCAGCAGGAAATTGTCGTCGCGAAAGGCCAGCATGGCCATGCGATTGTCGCGCAATGTCTCGAATGTCAGAAAATCGCGCAATGTCACCGCGCCGATCACAGCGACCAGCGCAATGATCAGGACGGGTGTTCGCTGACGCCACACTGGGGGTTGGGTCTGCTCCATGAGATATGCTCCTGTTTGATCCCTGTCATGGCCCCTTACGACGACGATGCCCAGTTGTTTCGCGTGTTTCAGACCGATCACATTGGCTTGATCCGCGAAAGCGTCTTGCTTTTCAGCCGCAGTGCTTTCTGTCTCAAACGCTGCAAAAGACCCGGATTCGCAGGAATTGCGAATTGACTTGCGCGCGACAGGCAGGTAATCGGCGAGACTGAATTGACAAGGTAGCCGAATCCGGCAGGGTTGCGGCGCTCTCGAATATAAGGAACGGCGCGATGAAACGCACCTATCAGCCCAGCAATCTGGTTCGCAAACGCCGCCACGGCTTCCGTGCGCGCATGGCCACCAAAGCAGGTCGCAAGATTCTGAACGCACGCCGCCGCATGGGCCGCAAGAATCTGTCGGCCTGAACGCTATGGCCTGCCATGGCGGGCCTGAGGTGATCAAGATGACACCGCCGGAAACAGATGTGGCAAGGCAGACTGCCGATCCCGCATCAGGTTCGGCGGTTTTGTCATGCGCGAAACCTGTGACACTGCTGAAACGCGCAGATTTTCTGCGCGCGGCCAAGGCCAGACGCCAGCCCTGCCCAGCTTTTCTGCTGCAGGCCCGCGAGCGTGCCGCATCCGAAGGCGAAAGCGCGCCGCGCATTGGCTTCACCTGCTCGAAGAAACTCGGCAATGCGGTCACGCGCAACCGCGCCAAGAGGCGCCTCCGCGCTGTCGCGCGCGAAGTGCTGCCCACCCATGCGCGTGATGGATGGGATTATGTGCTGGTCGGTCGGCCCAAGGCCACCACCTTGCAGGATTTCAAGACAATGTGCGATGATCTGCGCAAAGCCCTGCGCAAATTGCATGGGGCGGGCGCATGACCCCGCTGGCCTGGGTCATATCCTTGCCAATACGGCTTTACCGGGTAACATTCAGCCCTTGGGTAGGCCATGGCTGCCGATTTCAGCCCACCTGCTCGGCCTATGCCATGGAGGCGCTGGAACGTCACGGTGCGATCAAGGGCACCTGGCTGACAATACGCCGCATCGGGCGCTGTCATCCGCTGGGCAGTTCAGGCTATGACCCAGTGCCAGGCGCGGACCCTGATCATGATGCCTGCAATCACAGGAAGGGCTAAGCATGTTTGATGAGACTGAGCTGCCACCCCTGCTGCAAAACGCGCCGGACACCACCGAATTCCGCAAGCTGCGCAAGCGTATCATTCGCGAAACCCGCGCAGTGATCGATCAATACGGTATGATCGAGCCCGGCGCGCGCTGGCTGGTGTGCCTTTCGGGGGGCAAGGACAGCTACACGCTTCTTGCTGCATTGGTTGAGCTGCAATGGCGCGGACTGCTGCCGGTCGAATTGCTGGCCTGCAATCTGGATCAGGGACAGCCGGGCTTCCCTGCAACAGTGCTGCCGGAGTTTCTGACCCGCATGCAAGTGCCGCACCGGATTGAATATCAGGACACCTATTCGATTGTCATGGACAAGGTGCCACAGGGCCGGACCTATTGCGCGCTGTGCTCGCGGCTGCGGCGCGGCAATCTGTATCGAATCGCGCGCGAGGAAGGCTGCAGCGCCGTTGTGCTGGGCCATCACCGCGATGATCTGCTGGAGACTTTCTTCATGAACCTGTTTCATGGCGGGCGATTGGCGACAATGCCGCCGAAGCTGGTGAATGAAGAGGGGGATCTGTTTGTCTATCGCCCGCTGGCATTCGTGGCTGAAGACGATTGCGACCGCTTCGCCCGCGCGATGAATTACCCGATCATCCCCTGTGATCTGTGTGGCTCTCAGGACGGGTTGCAACGCATGCAGGTGAAAGCGCTGCTCAATGAGTGGGAGAAACGCACGCCCGGTCGGCGCAATGTCATGTTCCGCGCGCTGATGAATGTGCGCCCCACGCATTTGCCGGACCCTGCGTTGTTCGACTTTCTGGCGCTGGCAACAGAAAATGCGCCTGATAAGATTGAAACTCCACCGGATTTGAGCGCGATGTGATCATCCACGCTCCGGTTTCAAGGGAAAACCGCTTGACCTTTGGGCGGGCCTTCTGTTGAACCGGGCGCGACCCTTGTGTGACAGGAAACGGCCTACTCATGGACGAACAGAACCGTAATCTTCTGATGGCTTTCGCCCTGAGCCTTATGGTGCTCGTGGTCTGGATGTGGATGTTTCCACCGCCAGAGCCAACCCCTCAGCAAGCGGCAGACCTGACAGAACTGCCCGCTGCAGAGAGTGCTGAAGCACAGGCCATGGCCGATGCCGAAGCTGTGGAGATCGATGAAGAACTGCCACGCATCACGATCGATACGCCGCGCCTGATCGGCTCGATCAACCTGCGCGGCGGTCGCATCGATGATCTTTCCATGAAGGATTACCGTGAAACGGTCGAGCCTGGGGCTGACATTGTCAGTTTGTTGACCGAAGAAGGATCGCGGAACGCGTTCTACGCGCTTTATGGGTGGCGACCTGGTCGCGACATGGGCTGGGACGACGTTCCCGGCGCCAACACACCCTGGGAATTGATCGATGGCACAGCGCTTGGTGTCGGCCAGCCAATCACACTGGCCTGGACAAATGATGCGGGCCTGCGGTTCACTCAGCGCTATGTGATCGACGACAATTTCATGTTGACGGTGACACAAGGTGTCGAGAACACCGGCGAGAACACCGCGCGCATGGCCCCTTACGGATTGATTTCGCGGCATGGTGAGCCTGACGATCTGGAAAATTTCTTCATCAGCCATGAAGGCTTCATTCAGGTCGCCGATGGCAAGCTGTCCGAAGACAAATACAGAGTCATTCGCGATTTCAGCATTCACGAGCGCGAGAACACTAACGCGCGTGTCACAGAAGTGGGTGCCAATGGGTGGCTGGCGATTGCAGACAAATACTGGATGGCTGCCATCATCCCAACCCCAGGGCAGAGCTTCTCGGCGGTACAACGCTACATCCCGTCGCGTGACGTTTATCAGGCGCGCGCAGATCTGCCCACACTGGTGGTGGGGCCAGGCGAAAGCGATCAGGTCGAAACCATGCTTTTCGCCGGTGCGAAGGAATGGACTGTTCTGCGCACCTATGAGCGCGAACTGGGGATTGAACGCTTCATTGATGCGATTGACTGGGGCTGGTTCTTCTTCCTGACCAAGCCGATTTTCGCAACGCTGTATTTCATTGAAGGTCTGATCGGCAATATGGGCTGGTCGATCATCGTTCTGACCCTGCTGATCAAGGCCATCCTGCTGCCGCTTGCTTGGAAATCCTACGTCAGCATGGCCAAGATGAAAGAGCTTCAGCCCGAGATGCTGGCGCTGAAGGAACGCGCGGGCGACGACAAGCAGAAGATGCAGCAGGAGATGATGAAACTCTACAAGGAAAAGAAGGTGAACCCGGCCGCGGGCTGTCTTCCGATCCTGTTGCAAATCCCGATCTTCTTCTCGCTCTACAAGGTGATTTTCGTCACTATCGATCTGCGGCATGCGCCTTGGTTCGGGGTGTTCAATGACCTGTCCGCACCCGATCCCACCTCGATCATGAACCTGTTTGGCCTGCTGCCTTGGGCTGCACCACACCCGGACAGCATCCTGTCGCTGGTCTTCATCGGGATTCTGCCGATCCTGCTGGGTGTGTCGATGTGGTTGCAGATGAAACTGAACCCGACACCCACCGAGCCGATCCAGCAGGCTGTGATGACCTGGATGCCATGGATCTTCATGTTCATGCTGGGCTGGTTTGCATCGGGTCTGGTGCTCTACTGGATCGCGAACAACGTGATCACCTTCACGCAGCAATATTCGATCATGGCAATGAATGGCTCCCGGCCTGATTTGCTGGGCAATATCGGCGTGAAGAAAAAGAAGAAGGACTAGGCCAATGGGGTGGCGGCTGGCGCATATCTTCCGCCATCCCATCAAGGCGCATGGGCGTGAAGCCCTGCGCGCAGTGGCGCTGGAAGAAGGGCGCTGCCTGCCCTTTGATCGACACTGGGCCGTGGCTCATGAAGCCGCGATGATCATGCCCGGCTGGAATGCCTGCATGAATTTCACCCGCGGGGCCAAGACACCAGCGTTGCAGGCAATCGGGGCACAGCTCGACGAGGATGCAGGCCGGATTACCCTGACGCATCCGCTGCGCGAGGCATTGAATTTTGCGCCTGACACTGCCGAGGGGCAGGCCAGTTTCCTGAACTGGGTCGCGCCGCTGATGGCGGGCGGACGTGCACAGCCGGTGCGGTTGGTGAAAGCGGGCCGTGGCATGACCGATACGGATTTCGAAAGCGTATCGATCCTGAACCTGTCATCCAATCGCGCGCTGGGGCAACGTCTTGGCGCTGATCTGGGGCTGGATCGCTGGCGCGGCAATCTGTGGATGGCGGGGCTTGCGCCGTGGGAAGAATTCGATCTGGTAGGCCGTGAAATCGCGATTGGCGAGGCACGGTTGAAAGTGATCGAGCCGATTGGCCGCTGCCGCGCCACGATGGTTGATTGCGCAACCGGGCGGATCGACGTGAACACGCTCGACGCACTGGAACAGGGGTATGGCCATACGAATTTTGGCGTCTATGCTGTGGTCACGCAAAGCGGGACGGTCTGCGAGGGCGATAGTGCAAAGGTACTTACATGACCACTCTGCCCTTCCCATTGGTTGAAGAGCCTGATCACACAATCACCGAAGCCGGTCGCAAACTTCTGACTGGCGAGGTCGAGTTCCTGAAAGGCGTGGTCGCGATGGACGGCCTGCCACCAGCGGACCGGCTGGAAGTGTGTTTTGCGGGCCGTTCGAATGTGGGCAAATCCAGCCTCATCAATGCGCTGACAGGACGGCGCGCGATTGCGCGCACGTCCAACACGCCGGGACGCACGCAGGAAATCAACTATTTCACAGTGGGTGACAGCCATTATCTGGTCGATCTGCCGGGCTATGGTTTTGCAAAAGCGCCGCTGCCGGTGGTGGCAAAATGGCAAAAGCTGCTCAAATCGTATCTTTCAGGCCGCGCAACGCTGCGCCGCGCGTTTCTGCTGATCGACATGCGCCATGGGGTCAAGGATGTCGATGCCGAGATCATGCGCCTGCTGAACCAATCCGCTGTGACCTTTCAGGTCGTTCTTACCAAAGCTGACAAACTGAGCACCGCCGAACAGGAAAAAACGCTTGCACAGGTACGCGCAGCGCTGGCAAAGCACCCGGCGGCTTATCCTGAGCTGGTCGTAACCTCCTCCGAGAAGGGTCTCGGTATCCCCACGCTCCGCGCGATTATCGCGGGACTGACTTGATGAAGAAGCAAAAGCCCATGAGCCAAGACTGGTTTGCCACGGCCCGGACACTGTCCGAGGCACTGCCTTATCTGCAACGCTATGCCGGTGCGATTGTCGTGATCAAATTCGGCGGTCACGCCATGGGCGATGCCGAGGAAATGGCAAGCTTCGCGCGCGATGTCGTGCTGATGCGGCAAGTGGGCGTGAACCCGGTGATCGTGCATGGCGGCGGGCCGATGATCAACGAGATGCTGGGCAAGCTGGCGATCCATTCCGATTTCGTGCGCGGCAAGCGCGTCACCGATGTGGCCACAATGGAAGTTGTGGAAATGGTGCTGTCGGGCGCGGTCAATAAGCGCATCGTTCAGGCCATTCAGGACGAAGGCGGGCGTGCGGTGGGCCTGTCTGGCAAAGATGGTGGCATGGTCACTTGCGAGGCAGACGACCCCGAACTTGGGCTGGTAGGCCGCCCAGTAGCCGTGAACACCGATTTGCTGCATCATCTGTTCACGGGTGGCTTTATTCCGGTGATCGCACCGTTGGGCATGGGGCGCGCGGGCGAGACCTATAACATCAACGGCGATACAGCAGCAGGCGCGATTGCAGCCGCGCTGAAAGCGGACCGATTGCTTTTGCTGACGGACGTGTCTGGCGTGAAGAACGCCGCCGGTGAGGTTGTGACTCAACTCTCCCCCGCCCATGTGCGCGAATTGACGGATGCAGGCGTGATCGCAGGTGGCATGATCCCCAAGACCGAAACTGCGCTGGCCGCGATAGATGGCGGGGTGCGCGCCGTCGTGATTCTGGATGGACGCGCGCCCAATGCCTGCCTGCTGGAGCTGTTCACCGATCATGGCGCAGGCAGCATTATCCGCGACAGCGCTCCTCAGACCGCACTGAAGGTCTGATATCTTGACCACGCTGGATCGCATAACTGGTCTGGCAGAAGCGCACTCATTAAGCGTTGCAGGGGGCGTGCAGAAAGCAGATGCGCCCCTGCCCGACGGGATCGAGACCCTGATTCTGCTGTCACCGGACGGGCCTGCATTCTGGGATCATTTCCAGCATAGCCCCGAATACTGCGACGGACTGCCCGATCCGATGGATCGCTGGTCAGTACGCGTGATTGACCAACTGGCCCAGGATTTGAGCGCACAACCCCTCTATCCATTCGGCACAACACCGCCGCATCCGTTCTATCGCTGGGCGCTGGTCTCCGGTCGGGTCTGGGCGTCGCCCGTGCAATGGCTGCTCCATGACACAGCCGGGCTTTGGCTGTCTTTTCGCGGGGCACTGGGCTTCGCCACGCGGCTGGATCTGCCCGAAGCCGGAAAGTCGCCCTGCGAGGGCTGCGCAAGACCTTGCGTCACCGCCTGCCCCGTCGGCGCGCTGACGGACAAGGGATATGACGTGCCTGCCTGCCATGCCTTTCTCGACACGCCTGACGGAGCGCGCTGTCTAAGCCATGGATGTGCTGTGCGTGCAGCCTGCCCAGTCTCCCAGACCTATGGTCGCACCCCCGCACAATCCGAGTTTCACATGAGGCATTTTCATCGATGACCCTACGTTTGATCCTGACGCGTCACGCGAAATCCGACTGGGACAACCCGCTGGATACAGATCACCAGCGGCCGTTGAATGCGCGCGGCAGACGCTCTGCTCCGCTGATCGGGCGCTGGCTGGCTGCGAATAACTACTTGCCCCGTGAAGCGCTGGTATCCGATGCCGCCCGCACACGCGAAACCTTTGCCTTGCTCAGTGCCGAATTGCCACAGCCTGTGCCTGT
>SKGU01000089.1 GCA_007117255.1 Natronohydrobacter sp.
ACACTGGCCTATATGGGTGAGCGAAAGGCCTTTGGGCAATCGATTGACCAGTTTCAGGCGTTGCAATTCCGGCTGGCGGATATGGAGATCGAAATGCAGGCCGCACGGGTCCTTTTGCGCCAGGCCGCGTGGAAACTGGATCAGGGCGCGGCAGATGCCACGAAATTCTGCGCCATGGCCAAGAAATTCGTGACGGAAACTGGCAGTCGCGTGGCCGACCAGTGCCTGCAACTTCATGGCGGTTATGGGTATCTCGCGGATTACGGCGTCGAAAAGCTGGTGCGCGATCTGCGCGTGCATCAGATCCTTGAAGGCACGAATGAGATCATGCGTCTGATCGTGGCGCGGCAGATGCTGGCGGCGCGCTGATGGGGGATGTGGCTATCCGCATTGAGGGGCGCGCGGGCCGGATCACACTGACGCGGCCAGATGCACTGAATGCGCTGAGTTATGAGATGTGCATGGCGATTGATGCCGCACTGACCCGCTGGGCGCGCGACGACACCGTGGCGCTTGTACTGATTGATGCCGAAGGGCCAAAGGCGTTTTGTGCAGGCGGCGATATTGCCGAGATGTATGCCACCGGGCGCGCGGGCGATTACAGCTACGGCCGCAAGTTCTGGCGCGACGAATATCGCATGAATGCGCGGATTGCCGAATATCCCAAACCTGTCGTCAGCTTTCTGCAAGGTTTCATCATGGGCGGTGGGGTTGGTCTGGGCTGCCATGCCAGCCACCGGATTGTCGGTGCGACCAGCCAGATCGCAATGCCCGAATGCGGCATCGGTCTTGTGCCCGATGTGGGCGGAACGCTGCTTCTGGCGCGTGCGGGCGCATTGGGCGTCTATCTGGGCCTGACAGGCGCGCGCATGGGGCCGGGCGATGCGATCCGCGCGGGGTTTGCGGATATTTTCGCGCCAGAGGGCGATTGGGAGGATATGAAGGCACGGCTGATGGACAGTGGCGATCTGGCCCGCATCGGGGGTGTTGCGGCACCTGAGGCAAATTTAGCGCAGGACGCGGCCCTGATTGATGACGTCTTTTCCCTGCCGGATCTGGGCGACATTGCCGAGGCGCTCTCAGGGCGGGATAATGCATTCGCGCAGAAAGCCCATGCTGCGCTGTTGCGCAATTCGCCCCTGTCGATGGGCTGCACGCTGGCCATGCTGCGTGCGCTGGGGCCGGGATCGGACATCCGGCAGGCGTTGTCGCAGGAATACCGCTTCACGCATCGTGCAATGGCGCAGGGCGATTTTCTGGAAGGCATCCGCGCGGCGATCATCGACAAGGACAAATCGCCGCGCTGGCACCATGATGACCTGATTGCCGTGACAGCGGCAGAGATAGCGGCCATGCTGGCCCCGCTGGGCGCGGATGAGCTGAGTTTTGACGGGATGGAGGATGACAAATGAAGATCGGTTTTATCGGGCTTGGCAATATGGGCGGGCCGATGGCCGCCAATCTGGCGAAGGCCGGGCATGAGGTGCAAGGCTTCGATCTGGCGGCTCCTTGCCCGGACGGGGTGCGCAAGGCCGACACGGCTGCCGGGGCCGCATCCGGCGCGGAGGTCGTGATCACCATGCTGCCCAATGGCGCGATCCTGCGCAGTGTCGCTGCTGAGGTGATCCCCGCCATGGCACCGGGCGCGGTACTTTGCGATTGTTCGACCGTGGATGTGGACAGCGCGCGCGCAGTGGCCGATCTGGCACAGGCGGCGGGTCTGGGTGCGCTGGATGCGCCCGTTTCAGGCGGCGTTGGCGGTGCGACAGCGGGCACTTTGACCTTTATGGTGGGCGGGTCGGACGCGGCTTTTGCCACCGTCCAGCCCCTGTTCGACATCATGGGCCAGAAGGCCGTGCATTGCGGCGCGGCGGGTGCGGGGCAGGCGGCCAAGATTTGCAACAACATGATCCTTGGCGCGACCATGGCCGTCACCTGCGAGGCTTTCGCGCTGGCCGATAAACTGGGGCTGGACCGGGCGCGCATGTTCGATGTGGTCTCGACCTCGTCAGGCTATAGCTGGTCGATGAATGCCTATTGCCCCGCACCGGGTATCGGCCCGCAAAGCCCGGCGGATAATGACTACAAGCCAGGGTTTGCTGCGGAACTGATGCTCAAAGACCTGCGGCTGTCGCAACAGGCCGCCGAAGCCGTCGATGCCGACACGCCCATGGGTGCCCGCGCAACCGAGCTTTACGCCAGCTTTGTCGAGGCGGAAGACGGCAAGGGGCGCGATTTCTCGGCGCTTTTGCCGCGATTTGTCGGGCGCGGACGGGGGTAATGGGTTGGGCAGCGCGACTTCTGCCCGATTTACCTGCCGCTGAGGCTGCGCGCCTCGACGCGCTTGCTGAAACTGCACTTCCTGCCGGGCAGGTGCTGTTTCGGCCCGGCGATATGGCGCAAGGCTTCGCAGTGGTGTTGCAAGGCCGGGTCGAGGTCATGCTGACCGGCGCGTCGGGGCGCGAAATCCTGCTCTATGCGATCGAACCGGGGCAAAGCTGCATCCAGACGACACTGGGTCTGATGGGGGCCGAACCCTATTCCGGTGAGGCCGTGACCGTCACGTCTTGCCGCATTGTCATGCTGCCCCGCGCCTTGTTTCTCGACCTGATGGAGCGGTCAGCAGCCTTTCGCGGATTTGTCTTTCGCGCCTTTGCTGCGCGCATGTCCGAACTGACGCAACTGCTTGAACAGGTCGCCTTTGCACGGATCGAAGCGCGTCTGGCTCGCGCCCTGTGTGATCTGGCGCAAGGGTATGAAATCCATGTCACGCATGCCGAACTGGCCGCCCGTATAGGCTCGGCCCGCGAAGTCGTGTCGCGGCAGTTGGAAAAATGGGCGGCACGCAAACTGATCACGGTGGATCGCGGACGTATCACGATCAGTGACGCCGAAACCCTGAGACAACTTGCAATGTGATCAT
>SKGU01000276.1 GCA_007117255.1 Natronohydrobacter sp.
GATGGTAAAGGAGTTCTGCACGCAGACGCCAAGGCGGCCCCGGTCGATGACGCGCAACACCGGGTCCGCGCGCAACCGCTCTTCGGACATCCAGAAGAACTCATACCATTTCGTTGTAAAACCCTGCCAATCCGTCACCGAGGGCGGCGATGTGTTGTTGAAAGATGACAGGATCATCAGCGCCAGCGGCGCGAACATGAAGGCCAGAAAGGCCCAGACATACAGGGTCAGGATCCGATCTGCACTCATCCGCGCACCTGTGCGAAATCTTTCAGGCGCGTGCGCATCACCGCCATGAACAGCGCCACTATACTGAAACACAGCACTGTATATGTGAAACTGTAGGCGGCCCCGACATTGCCATTATCGCTTTCAAAGAACTGGCCATAGATCGATTGTGCGAACCATTCCGCCTGCAAACCCGACGAGATGATGCGCGGCACCGAAAACGCGCCTGCCGCCAGCATGAAGGTTGCGATACATCCCACAGCGATGCCCGCTTTTGCATGCGGAATGATGATGCGCCGATGCACGCGCGCACTGGACGCGCCAAGATCGCGCGCGGCCTCGATCTGGTTACGGTCCAGCGTGGTCATGACATTGATGATCGGGAACAGCATGAAGAGGATATAGACATAAACCACGATCAGAAAGACCGTGATCGGCATGCGCTTGAACTGGATCGGGCCGGATGTATCCAGATCAATCGCACCCATCCAGTGCAGCGCCATGTTGATCAATCCGCGATTATCGATGATCGTGGTCCATGCGTAGATCCGCATCAATTCGACAATGGCATAGGGCACAACCAGCGCCAGCATAAGCAGGGCCGCCTGCTGCCCGCGAGAGGCCAACGCGACCTTATACGCAATCGGGTAGCAGATCAGCAGCGACAGCCCCGTGACTGCGATGGCAGACAGGATCGTGCGCACCAGCGTGACGAGGCCAAGCCGCTCAAACGTGGCACCATCGCGGTCAAAGCGCAGACCCGTCAGGCGCAGGAATTGCTTCCAGAGACTGCGATCAGCTTCGGCCGTCTGGGCGGCAGAGCCGGGAATGCGGATCGGGCGGACGAAATCGGCATAGTTGACCAGCGTGAAGGTCACGCTGCTGGCCTCTCGCTCCAACGCGATTGGGCGCAGGGCTTGTGCGATCGCTGACACCTCACGCGCTGTTGCGATCTGTTCGTCGATCGGGGCTGTGACATCGACCCGCAACACTGGCAGATCATAGGTTTCAGCCAATGTGGGCACTGGCGTTTCGCGAGTGGACAACAATGGCAGATCGGTCGCGGTGCGCGTACATTGCGCGATCAGCGGCGGGCGCGCGCTGGTCCTTTCCTCTGCCGCACCGCCACCAAGACTGGGCACTGGCAAACCAGGGCTGGGCGTGGGTGCCGAAAAACTGGGAATCGTCGGACTGCTGGCCGCGCCGCTTGCGTCAAAGGCTGCGTGGCGTTCCAGCGCCGAAATACAGGCCCCGGCATCATTTCGCAGACTGGCTGCAAGGGTCGAATCCAGATTGCGTGTCGGGATCGACAGCGAGCGTTCCAGCATCGCGGCCTGCGGAAAGATGATAAGAATGAGCGCCCATGCCGCCACAAGCGCGAAACACAGCGCAGTCAGCGGCACACCGTAAGCAAGCAGAAGCCGCCTCATGCCAACGCCACCTCTTCGCGCCCTGTTCTGGCCAGCGGGCCGTCTGGCAGGATCAGCGCGTCTTTCGCATCAAAGCCAAGGGTTGCTTCACCTGTGGGCGCTGCGGCCTCGCCGCGCACTTGCGCGACCAGCTCCTGCCCCTGCGCACTGAAGAACAGATTGGCAAACCCGCCTTCCAGATCGCGGCGCTGAAACGTTGCCGTCAGAGTATTCTCGCCAGCGCCAAGGCGCAGGGATTCGGGGCGCAGGAAAAGCAACCCCGCCTCGCTTGCCCCCAGCCCGCGCGGGTTGCGCGCACGCATGGGGCCAAGGGGCGTGTCGATCCGCGCGAAATCGCCATCGGTTGCCGCGATACGCCCGCGCAAGACATTCGCCTCGCCCACGAATGACGCGGCAAAGGCCGTGCGCGGGTGGAAATAAATCTCATCGCCAGGGCCGACCTGCTCAATGCGGCCCTCATTCATCACCGCGATCCGGTCCGACATCGTCAGCGCTTCGCCCTGATCATGCGTGATGTAAATGAAGGTCACGCCCGTGCGTTTCTGAATCGCGCGCAATTCCGCGCGCATATGGCTGCGTAGTTTCAGATCCAGCGCCGATAATGGCTCATCGAGCAACAAAACGGCGGGCTCAACTGCAAGCGCGCGGGCAATGGCGACACGCTGACGTTGCCCGCCCGACAATTCGCCCGGCAGTTTGTCAGCCTGATCGGGCAGCGCCACAAGCTCCAGAAGTTCGGCGGCCTTGCCCCGTCGATCCCGTTTCGACAAACCGCGCGCTTCCAACCCGAACGCCACGTTTTCCCAGACTTTCATCAAGGGAAACAGGGCAAGGTTCTGGAAAATCAGCGCGGTCGGGCGGCGTGCGGGTGCAATACCCGCCATATCCTGCCCACCGATGAGAACCTGGCCGGAACTTGGCGATACAAAGCCCGACACGGCACGCAAAAGCGTGGTCTTACCGCAGCCAGACGGGCCAAGGATCGAGAAGAACTCGCCCGCATTGACCGTCAGATCAGTCGGGTGAACCGCTGTGAAACCGTTGGGATAAGTGATCTGCGTCTGGCGCAACTCAACTTCTTGTCCATGCATGTGGGCAGGTCCGCAAAATGAAGGAAAGAGGGGCACGCGGGCCGCGCACCCCTCTTGCATGTCTGCAACGTCTCAGGCGTTGGCGATGATTTCGGCAAACTCGTTGCGGATCGGCCCCCAGAAGGGCGTCTCTGCCTGCCACCACCACATATTGTTCAGCACC
>SKGU01000129.1 GCA_007117255.1 Natronohydrobacter sp.
CATTCGGCAATGTGTCCCTGATCCACATCACCGACATTCACGCACAGCTAAAGCCCATCTGGTTCCGCGAACCCGAATGGAATATCGGCGTCGGCGATGTCAGTGGCAAGCCGCCGCATGTTGTGGGCAAAGACTTCATCGAGATGTTCAACCTGACCCCTGGATCGCCCGAAGCCTATGCCTTGACCTATGTGGATTTCGAGGCACTGGGGCGCACATATGGGCGTATGGGGGGCATGGACCGCGTTGCGACAGTGGTTAATGCCATCCGCGCGGATCGGCCTGATGCGATCCTGCTTGACGGTGGCGATACCTGGCACGGGTCGATGACCAGCTATCTGACCGAAGGTCAGGATGTGATCAATGTCATGAACAAGCTTGGTGTCGATGCCATGACCTCGCATTGGGAATGGACCTTTGGACAGGACCGGGTGCGCGATATCGTGGCGGATCTGCCCTTCCCTTTCCTTGGCCAGAACATCTTCGACAATGAATGGAACGAACCTTCCGAAGAATTCGAGCCCTATACCTGGTTCGAGCGCGGCGGCGTCAAGATCGCCGTCATCGGGCAGGCTTTCCCTTATATGCCGATTGCCAATCCCGGCTGGAAATTCCCGGATTTCAGCTTCGGCATTCGTGACAGTCGCATGCAGGAAATGGTCAATGAAGTCCGCGCGCAAGGGGCCGAACTGGTCGTCGTGTTGTCGCATAACGGCTTTGACGTGGACCGCCAGATGGCCAGCCGCGTCCAAGGCATCGATATCGTGCTGACCGGCCACACGCATGACGCCCTGCCGGAGCCCGTGATCGTGGGCGAGACGCTGTTGATCGCGTCTGGCAGCCACGGCAAATTCATCACCCGTCTGGATCTCGACGTGCGCGACGGTCGGATGATGGGCTTCCGCCACAAGCTCATCCCGATCTTCGCAGATGTGATCACGCCTGATGCGGAAATGGCCGCGCTAATCGAGGAAGAGCGCGCGCCCTTCAAGGACCAGCTCGAAGAGGTCATCGGCCATACTGACAGCCTGCTGTTCCGTCGCGGCAATTTCAACGGCACATGGGACGATCTGATCTGCGAGGCGATGCTATCGGAGCGCGATGCAGAAATCGCCATGTCACCCGGCGTGCGCTGGGGCGCAAGCCTGCTGCCGGGCGATGCGATCACCCGCGAGGATATCCACAACGTCACGTCCATGACCTATGGCCAATGCTACCGCACCGAGATGACGGGCGACTTCCTGAAGGTCGTGCTTGAGGATGTGGCCGACAATATTTTCAACCCTGACCCGTATTTCCAGCAGGGCGGCGACATGGTGCGCATCGGCGGGCTTGGCTATCACGTCGATGTCTCGGCCCCTGTGAACGAGCGCATCTCGAACATGACGCTGCTGAACACCGGTGAAGCGATCGACCCGGCGCGCAACTATGTCGTCGCGGG
This sequence comes from Natronohydrobacter sp., assembly GCA_007117255.1. GTDB lineage: Bacteria > Pseudomonadota > Alphaproteobacteria > Rhodobacterales > Rhodobacteraceae > Roseinatronobacter. The sequence continues at coordinate 1,442 of SKGU01000129.1, forward strand.
CTGGGCCTCAGTCAACCCAGAGACAGAAGGCCCGCAGATATGGGACGTCGTTGAAAACCATATCCGCAAGATCGGCCGCGTGGCGCTTGAACCGAACACATCGGTTCAAGTCAGCGGTCTGTAATTCATCACGAGAGCGCCAAGCGCTGACAATCAGAGGAACCGACGTCATGACTGACACGCCAAATGACGCCCCCAAGACGCCACGCGGCCCCTCCCGCCGCGATTTCCTGCGCACCGCAGGTCTGGCTGCCGGGGGCGCAGTGGTCGGGGCCGGGGCAAAAGCCGCGACCCCTGACCCGCTGATTACCGAAGTCCAGCCCTATGCCTCTTTCCTGGGCGAAGGGGTGGATGCAACGCCTTACGGCATGCCGATTCATTTTGAAGATCATGTCGTGCGGCGCAATGTCGAATGGCTGACAGCCGATCCGATCAGTTCGATCAACTTCACGCCAATTCACGCACTTGATGGCACGATCACACCGCAGGGTTGCGCGTTCGAGCGCCACCATTCCGGCGCGATCGAGATGAGCAAGGACGAGTACCGCCTGATGATCACTGGTCTGGTGGAAAAGCCCTTGGTCTTCACCTTCGGCGATCTGATGCGTCTGCCACGCGAAACGCGCGTGCATTTCTGCGAATGCGCCGCCAATAGCGGCATGGAGTGGGGCGGTGCACAGCTTAACGGTGCGCAGTTCACGCATGGTATGATCCACAACATGGAATACACCGGCGTCACCCTGCGCACGCTTCTGAATGAAGCTGGGGTAAAGCCGGAAGGCACTTGGATCTATGTCGAAGGGCATGATGCAAGCTCCAACGGCCGCTCGATCCCGATGGAAAAAGCGCTCGATGACTGCATGATCGCGTTCTCAGCCAATGGCGAAGCGCTGCGCATGGAGCATGGCTATCCCGTGCGACTGGTTGTACCGGGCTGGGAAGGCAACCTCTGGGTCAAATGGCTGCGCCGTATCGGTGTACATGATGGTCCCATGGAAAGCCGCGAAGAGACGTCGAAGTACACAGACCTCATGCCAGACGGTCGGGCGCGCAAATGGACATGGGCCATGCACGCGAAATCGGTCGTCACCTCGCCTTCACCGCAAATGCCCATCGGGCACGGACCGGGACCGATGGTCATTACCGGTCTGGCCTGGTCGGGTCTTGGCAAGATTGCGCGGGTCGATGTGTCCATTGATGGCGGCGTGAACTGGCAAACCGCGCGTCTGGGCACCGAGCCTGGCGACAAGGCCGTGACGCGCTTCTACCTTGATCACGAATGGGACGGCCAGCCGATGTATCTGCAATCGCGTGCGATTGATGAGACTGGCTATGTGCAACCCACAAAGGAACAGCTCCGCGCCATTCGCGGTCTGAATTCCATCTATCACAATAACGGCATCCAGACCTGGTATGTCAACGAGAGCGGAGAGGCCGAAAATGTCGAAGTGTCGTAAACTCCTTGCCACC
>SKGU01000058.1 GCA_007117255.1 Natronohydrobacter sp.
CGCAGGGTTGGGCGATGCTAGACGGGCGCGACGCGATCACCAAGACCTTCACCTTTCGCAATTTCTCAGAAGCCTTCGGATGGATGACCCGCGCCGCGCTGGAAGCGGAAAAGCTCAATCATCATCCTGAATGGTTCAATGTCTACAAGACCGTACAGGTGACACTGGCCACACATGATGTGGACGGGCTGTCCGATCTGGATGTGAAACTTGCCAAAAGAATGGACGCGCTCGCCGGGTAGGAGGAAAAGCGCGCCAGATGTGGGGGTGGGTGGGCCACGTCTGGCGCGCTTTTCCACTGGCCTTGCGCCCGCTTTCCCCCTATCGCCAAGAACATGAGCACACCGACCTATCCCCTCTTTCTGGCCTGCCTGCCCGGTCTGGAACCCACTCTTGCCGAAGAAGCCGCAGCACTTGGCTTTCCAGCGCCGACACCTGTGCCCGGCGGGGTGGACACATCCGGCACATGGCCCGATATCTGGCGCGCGAACCTGCATCTGCGCGGGGCCAGCCGCGTGCTGGTGCGCCTGGGCAGCTTCCGCGCGATGCATCTGGCGCAACTGGACAAACGCGCGCGGAAATTCCCATGGGCCGAAATCCTGCGCCCGGACGTGCCCTTGCGCGTGGAAGCCACATGCACCCGCTCGCGCATCTATCACCAGGGCGCTGCCGCCCAGCGGGTGGAGCGCGCAATTTCTGAGACGCTGGGCGCACCCATCGACCCGAAAGCCGATCTGCGCCTGATGGTGCGGATTGATGATGACCTTGTGACCTTCTCGCTCGACACATCGGGGGAGGCATTGCACAAGCGCGGGCACAAACTGGCCACGGGCAAAGCGCCCTTGCGTGAAACGATGGCCGCACTCCTGCTGCGCCAGATGGGCTTTGACGGCCGCCAGCCGGTGCTGGACCCGATGTGCGGATCAGGCACTTTCGTGATCGAGGCCGCCGAAATCGCCATAGGCCTTGCACCGGGGCGGTCGCGCGATTTCGGGTTTGAGCGGCTGGCAAGTTTCGATGCGAAAGCGTGGGACAGAATGCGCGCGCAAACCCCGCGCAGTGTGCCCTTGCAGTTCTTCGGTTTTGACCGCGATCAAGGGGCCGTGCAGAATGCGACCAGCAACGCCGCCCGCGCCGGTGTCAGCGCCTGCACGCGTTTCACCTGCCAGCCGATCAGCGCCCTGACCCGGCCTGACACGCCGCCCGGCCTGATCATGGTCAACCCGCCTTATGGTGCGCGCATTGGGGCGAGCAAGCTGTTGTTCGGGCTCTATGCCAGCCTTGGTGCAGTCGTTAGGGACCAGTTCAGAGGCTGGCGGGTGGGGCTGGTGACATCAGACCGCAAGCTCGCGCATGCAACAGGACTGCCCCTGACCCCCGGACCGGTTCTGCCGCATGGCGGGTTGAAGGTGCAATTCTATCAAACGCCGGCTCTGTGACCCGGCGGACGTAAGGTGCGTGCTCAGCACGCACCCTACCCCATGTCACTCTTTCGGTGCGTCCGGGTCGGGCTGGCTGATGCCTTTGAAAATGCGTTTCAACGGCAGAATCCACACGATCCCAAGGGCTACATAAATGACAAGCTCCAGCAAGAAGGGCGGCCGGTCAAACAACTCGATCACATTGACCGTCACAACCACATAAAGCGGCATTGCCACCACAAGCGCAAACAGCGCCCAACGTCTACGAGCTTTCCATGAAAGTGCCATCAGTCTGCAAACGGGTCCGTTACAAGAATTGTGTCTTCACGCTCTGGTGACGTGGAAAGTAGGGCGACCGGGCAATCAATCAACTCTTCCACGCGGCGCACATATTTGATCGCATTGGCGGGCAGGTCCGCCCAGCTGCGCGCGCCTTCAGTCGAATCCGTCCAGCCCGGCATTTCCTCATAGATCGGTGTGCAGCGCGCCTGTTGGTCAGCGGCCGTCGGCAGATAGTCCAGCCGCTGCCCGTCCAGCTCATAGCCCACACAGATTTTCAGCACCTCGAACCCGTCCAGCACATCCAGCTTGGTCAGTGCAATGCCCGTGACGCCCGATGTCGCGCAGGTCTGGCGCAGCAGACAGGCATCGAACCAGCCACAACGGCGCTTGCGCCCGGTTGTCACACCGAATTCATGCCCGCGCGCGCCAAGGCGCTCGCCATCCTCGTCCAGCAATTCGGTCGGAAACGGGCCTTCGCCCACACGGGTCGTGTAGGCTTTGACGATCCCAAGAACGAAATCCACAGCGCCGGGGCCAACCCCCACCCCTGTCGCAGCCTGCCCGGCAATCACATTCGATGAGGTCACAAACGGGTATGTCCCGAAATCCACATCCAGAAGCGCGCCCTGCGCGCCTTCAAACAGAATCCGCTTTCCGGCCTTGCGCTTGTCATTGAGCACTTTCCAGACAGGGGCCGCGTATTTCAGGATTTCCGGCGCAATCTCGCGCAGGCTGGCCAGCAGTGCGTCGCGGTCGACAGGTTCCAGCCCCAGCCCGGCACGCAGCGCATTGTGATGCACCAGCGCACGGTCAACGCGCATCTGCAGGGTCGCATCATCGGCCAGATCAGCCACCCGGATCACCCGACGCCCGACCTTGTCTTCATAGCAAGGTCCGATACCGCGCCCGGTTGTGCCGATCTTCGCCACGGAATTCTGCGCTTCGCGCGCGCGATCCAATTCGCCATGAAACGGCAGAATCAGCGGTGTATTCTCCGCCACCATCAGCGTTTCCGGCGTGATCTCGACCCCCTGCCCGCGGATCGTCTCGATCTCGCGCAACAGATGCCATGGGTCCAGCACCACGCCATTGCCGATCACCGACAGCTTGCCACCGCGCACCACACCCGAAGGCAGCGCATGCAGCTTGTAGACCTTGCCATCAATGACCAGAGTATGGCCCGCATTGTGCC
>SKGU01000375.1 GCA_007117255.1 Natronohydrobacter sp.
ACGGGGGTGGCCGCGCGGCGCTGGCAGCCCTTGCGGCCGTCATGGCGGGCAAGCAAGATGTGCGGGTTTACTATCTCAGCTTTGCGGATTGGGCCGCCGATGAAAGCTGCCCGGTTCATTTGCCGGACTAAGCCGCACTGTTTGCGAGATACGTTTGACATTGATCAAGGCCGCGCCGATCTCGTACCATCATTACGGCGTCCTCATGTTTCTTTGCGGTCTTTTCTGACCGACGCGCCGATGCTGTTTCTGTCGCTTGCCGCCATGATTTCCGGCGAGCGACGAGCCCGGTGTTTATTCGATTAGTCCTCGGATATCCGCAATGCACCCTCTACAGATTGGATATTTCCAAACAGATTCTGGATAGCGCACGCGCCAAGCTGGGAGTGCGCGCTGTTCTGCTGCAGGAAGATGCTTGCGAATTTGATGCGCACAACGCCTTCGGGGTGACGCACTTCAACCGGATCATTTTGTCTTACAGTCTGTCCATGATTCCCGACAGGCAGGCGGCGCTGGCCGGAGCCATTCGTTACCTTGCACCGGGCGGAAGCCTACATATCGTGGATTTCGGCACACAGAGCCGCCTGCCCCGGTTTGCCAATGCAACGTTGAATACATGGCTCGCATGCGTGCAATTCACGCCGCGTCGTGAACTGCACGCCGAGTTGAACATGCTTTCAGACCAGAACTGCAGGGGACTTGAAGTACAGCACCTGTTTCGTAGCCACGCCCTATATGCTGTGTCGCGATAGGTTAAGCCTGTGCCGGTTGGGTGTTCCGGGCCGGAATCCGACTGCGTATGGCGAACCAGAGTCAGCGGGATGGAACGGGGTGCCGGAAAAGTTGATCGCAGCCATCGCGCGAAATCTGCATCATAATGCACCGCGGGCCACGCGCGAAACTGATTGAGGAAACTCCAGACTTGGCTCGACCAAGACGCCAAAAACACTTTTACTTTTGCAGGCGAACTTGGGATACACAACTACCCAGCCAGCGTTTCCTGCATAGCTCGGCATCACTGTCGCAGAAATGTTGTGATGACACAGCCTGCGCGGTGCTTTGTTCCACACAACAAGGAGACCATGCCGATGTTCATCGCCATGAACCGTTTTACCGTGCCGCTGGAGAATGCCGAAGCGTTCGAGGCACTCTGGCTTGGCCGCGAGTCCCATCTTGATCAGATGGAGGGCTTTGTCGAATTTCACATGCTCAAAGGCCCCGAGGCTGACGGGAGCAGGCTTTATGCCTCGCATACTGTCTGGGCGTCGGAAGATCACTTCCTCGCATGGACACGCAGCGACGCGTTCCGCGCCGCTCATGCCCGCGCAGGCGACACGCGCAAACTGCATGCAGGCGCGCCGCAATTCGAGGGCTTCACGGCCATCCAGCACCTTGGCGCAAAAGCAGCCGCCTGAAAAAAAGCAGCGCGGGAGCATTTCCCGCGCTGCCGGTTTTCTGCCTGTTGTCCTGCCTTCCTTGGAGGGAGTGCTTACCAGTTGAACTGCCTGCCCACGCTCAGCCGGACATCACGACCACGGCGAGGTTCGTTGCTGGCAAGGCTTCCGTTCAAGATGTTGCGATACTGCTTGTCCAGCACATTGTTGACCGCAAACTGCACTTCCAGCCCCGCCATAGCACCCTGATCGGGCCGCCATGTCAGGAACAGGTCATTGACACCGTAGCCGGGAAACGCATCACCATTTGAACGCGTGGCACTGCGCACGAATGTCCCGCGCCAGCCATATTCCAGCGTCTGATCGAAAGCCCGCGCACCGAGTTCCAGCACCAGTTCATCTGATGGTGTGGAATTCAGCCGCGCGCCAGTGGTCTTGTCGGTCCCAAGGATGCGCGAATAGGCGAATTTACCGAAAACGCTTTCCGCATCATAGCCGCCTTCCAGCTCGACCCCCCGGATATGCGCACGCGAGATGTTGACATAGGACGGGACGCCTGCGCCAAGCGAACGCTCGATCTTGTCAGATATCCGGTTTGAAAAGGCCGTGAGTTTCAGATCAAGGCTGTCGCCAGTCGTGAACAGGTCACGCCCGCTATAGGACAGCCCCGCCTCGACCGTGCGGGCGCGCTCAGGCCGCAGATTGGGCGAAATCAGCCCACCGCTAAACCCGGCATTGAACAACTCGTCCAGTGACGGCGCGCGCTCGGTCTGCGCCAATGATCCAAAAACGGCCCATTCGTCACTCAATTTGTAATGCAGCGCCAGTGACGCCGCGCGTACAGTTGTACTGCGCGCTAGCGCCCCCGTGGCCGCGGTCACTTGCGCCGAGGGCGTCAGCGACACACGGTCTGCGCGCAGGCCCAGAACAGCGGTCAGGCGCTCATCCCAGATGAATTCGTTCTGCACGAAGACGCCGATCCGACGATCTGTGCCTTCAGGATGGGTCGCGCGCGGGCCGCTGAGTGCGGTCTGGTGACTGCGTTCCTGCCGTGATCCCTCGACACCGATGGTCAGATAATTTTCCCAGCCATCCCCCTCGAAAGTGGCACGGTTCTGAGCACGCAATCCGAATGTCCGATAGCCGTAACGCGAATCCTCGAACAACTCGCTCGGAATCGGCGCTGTCGCGTTGTCCTGCTCAACCTGCGTGCGCGAGAAGGTCAGTTGCACCTTGGCATCCAGCAGCGGATTGCCGCTGGCGGGATTCGCCCAGGTGATCTGCGCTGTGTCATCCTGCACTTTGCGGTCGACCAATCCAAAGACAGGCGCACCGATATCGGCCGAGTAATTGGCGTCATCCTCGTCACTGTGCCAGCGCGTCAGCGAGAAGCTGAGGGTCTGTTCGCGATTGTCACCGAAACGGAACGTTCCCTTCAACAGACCAGACGTCGAAGACATGCCCGATCCCGTAACCCGCGTGCCATCACCCGATCTGTAATCGCCCTCCTTGCGGTGGTTTAGCGCCGCGAGGATTTCGAACCCTTCGCCGAAGCGTTGTGCCAGAATAACCGACCCCAATGCGCCTGACCCGTTAGTATTGCCGCCTGCCTTCAAGCGCAGGGCAGTATCACTGCCGTCTTGAAGAAAATCTGCGGCGTCTTTGGTCTCGAACGCGACGACCCCACCGAGCGCCCCAGATCCATAAAGTGCCGACGATGCAGGGCCACGCAGCACCTCGACCCGGCGGTAGAGTTCCGGCTCGCCGAAGAACTGGCCCATCCGATATTGCTGCGAGAATTTCTGCACCCCATCGACCGACACGATCACCCGGTTCTGATCCGACGCGTCGGCCGAGCCGATCCCGCGAATGTTGAAGCTCTGGCCGGTCATGCGGTCGCCACCAAAGGCTGTTGCGCCGGGGATGGTGCGCAGCAGATCCCCTGGCTTCGCGGGCTGCTCGCGGTCGATATCTTCCTGCTCCAGCGTGCTGACGGCCTGCGGCGTGTCAATCGCCACCCGCGCGCGACCAAAACCAAGGATGATGCGACCAAGGAAGGACGTGGCCTGCAGGCTTTCGACTTGTTGCGCGACCGTTGGCATTGGAGCCAGCAACAGTGCAGTTGCGGAAATAGTCGCAGATAGGCGCGCGCGGCGCCTGTTCGGTTGAGTCATCGGTATCCCCTTTGAGTGTTCTCTGGCTGGCGATACCGCTGGCGTTATGGTGACTGCGCTACTTAAGCTGACTGAAAGAGTCAAGTATCACTCAGGCCATTTCCGCCGCCTGTGGCAGGATATAGGTCGCGCCTTGTGCGGGCGGGCTGGAAACGCGCAAACGACAGCCATAGGCGCGCGACAGGTTCTGATCGCTCAGCACCTCGCGCACCGCGCCCTGCGCCAAAACGCGCCCGTCGAGCATCAGCACCACGCGGTCGGCAAACATCGCCGTCAGGTTCAGATCATGCATGACAGCGACAACCCCGCCGCCCGCACGCGCGAAACGCCGCGCCAGATGCATGACCTGCAACTGATGGCCGATATCGAGCGCCGCGACCGGCTCATCCAGAAACAACCAGCGCGGGATGCCATCCTGCACCGGCTCCCAGACCTGCAACAGCACACGCGCGAGTTGCGCGCGTGCCTGTTCGCCCCCCGAAAGCTCCTGAAAGAAGCGCGCACCATAGCCCTCAAGCCCCACCCGCTCCAGCGCGCGACCCGGCAATTGCGCCGCATCCGGCCGCAGCGCGATGCGCCCGGTCAGGCCCAGCCGCACCACCTCATGCACAGTAAAGGGAAAGGCGAGTACACTTGCTTGCGGCAGCACCGCGCGGCGTTCGGCCAGCGCATGTGGGGGCAGCGCACGCATGTCCTGCCTGTTCAGTGTCACTGTGCCGCGACAGGCCAAATCGCCAGTGATCGCACGCAAAAGCGTGGTTTTGCCCGACCCGTTCGGCCCGACGATGACGGTCATGGCGCCGGGCTGCGCGCTCAGCCCTGCGCCATGCAGCACCTGTTTGCGCCCCAAGGTGACGGAAATATCGCGTGCCTCAAGCATCGCCCCTCACATATCCACGATGCCGCGACGGCGCAGCAATATCCACAAAAAGACCGGCCCGCCCAGCACAGCCGTCACAATTCCGATGGGCAATTCTGCAGGTGCGATGATCAGCCGCGAGATGATATCCGCGAGCAGCAGCAGCCCCGCCCCCAGCAGCGCCGCTGCAGGCAGCAGAAAGCGATGATCCGGCCCCATGACCAGCCGCAACAGATGCGGCACGACAATGCCGATGAACCCGATCCCGCCGGACACAGCCACTGCCGCGCCGGTGGCGGCTGCGACCGTCAGAATGGCCAGATTCTTCATCCGCTGCACGGCAACGCCCAGATGCGCGGCAGCGCCTTCGCCCAGGGCCAGGCCATTAAGCGCCCGAGCAAGCATCGGCGCGGCCAGCAGCGCCAGCACCATGATCGGGGCGGCAGCGGCCAGTTTCGCCCAACTTGCCCCGGCCAGCGAGCCCAACCCCCAGAAGGTCAAGTCGCGCAGTTGCTGGTCGTCGGCGATATAGACCAGAATGCCGGTCAGCGCGCCCGATAGCGCCCCCAGCGCGATGCCTGCCAGCAGCATAGTCGCCACCGACGTACGCCCCGCGCGGGTTGACACACGGTAAAGGATCAAGGTCGTTACCCAGCCGCCGAAGAACGCCGCAAAGGGGACCAGATGCATCCCCGCGACCGCCAGAATTGCAGGTGGCAGGAACGCCCCCAGCACAATCGCCAGCACTGCGGCGAGGCCCGCACCCGCGCCAACGCCCACGATGCCCGGATCGGCCAGCGGATTGCGAAACAGCCCCTGCATCACTGCGCCCGAAACAGCCAGCGATGCGCCAACCAGCATCCCCGTCAGCAAGCGCGGCAGGCGGATGTCGAAGAGCACCACGCGTTCGCGCACACTCAGTTCCTCGCCCGATATCCACTTCGCCAGCACATCGCCCAGCGACACGCCTGCCGCGCCCGTACCGAGCGAAGCAATCGCCGCCAGCATCACGAACACCACCAGCGCAAGAATGGTCACGCGCGCGCGGTCCGATCGGTCGCCTGTCGCGCCATGTCCCGCGCTGCGCCCCCAGGGCAAGGCCACCATCGCCTCAGCCCCCTTTGTGCGGCTCTGGGTAGAGCGCACGGTGCAACTCTTGCGCAGCTTCCGCTGTGCGCGGTCCGAAACCCAGAAGATAGATGCCATTCATGCGGATGACCGCGCCAGCTTCTGCGGCAGGGGTCAGCCCAAGCGCGGGATGCGCCAGAATCTCCGCATCCGAGATCGCATGATCGCCGCCACGATCCATCATCAGGATCACATCGGGCGCGGCAGCGGTGATCGCCTCATCACTCAGCAAACGGTAGCCCGCGAAATCGTCAAAGGCATTCACCCCGCCCGCCAGCTCTATCATGGCGCTCGCCCCAGTATCGCGCCCGGCGGCATTGATCCGCCCGCCCTGCGCCGACAGCACGAACATCACACGTTTGGGCGTGCTCACGATCTCTGCCTCATCGCGAAGGGCGGCAAATTCAGCCTCAAGCTGCGCGACAAGCGCCTCACCCTGCGCGCCTGCGTCCAGATGCGCGGCGACGGTCATGACCCGCTCCAGCACGCCCGCAGAGCTGGGATCATCCGTGATCTGCACAAACGGCACGGACGCCGCCTGCATGATCTGCACGGTTTCCGCAGGCCCCGCGCCCTCTGATGCCACGATCAGATCAGGGTCGAGCGCCAGAAGCCCCTCGGGCGAGAGGGCGCGCATATAACCGACATCGGGCAGCGCCTCGATTTCGGGCGGGAAACTGGCCGTCGTGTCGCGCCCGACAAGCCGATGCTCCTGCCCCAGCGCATAGACGATTTCAGCCAGCCCCCCGCCGATAACGACGACGCGCTCCTGCGCGGCAAGCGGGGTCGCAAGTAGGACGAGCGCAAGTGTTGCACGCAACATGGCTCAGACCTCGCTCTGACGTGGTAGCGCTTCGACCATCGCACGAAAGGCGTTGGTGTCGGGGTCACGCTTACCGAAAATCTGCACAATCAGCGCACCTTGCGCATCAAAGGCTTCGATCGAATGGGCCATGCCGTCGCGGATGGGTTTGATGACATGCCAGACTTCGGCAATGTGATCGGCGCGCAGATGCAGATTGAACCGCGGGTCGAGCACATTGATCCAGGGGCCCATCGGTTCGACCCGTGCAACCGGGCCGCCGTGGATCTGGATGCAGCCCTGATTGCCCACAAAGATCATCAGCGGGACCTTTTCGGCAGCAGCCTGATGCAGCACCTGCGTCACCGCATCGGGCCGCAACGCAAAGGCCCATGGCGCGCCCGCCACATGGTAAGCGCCCAGCCGATTCATCTTCAGCTTCGAGACCATGCGCAAAAACTGATGGGTATCTGTCATCTCACCCCATTCGCGTCGCAGATCATCGGCCTTGTCTGCGCGTAGCTTGGCAACTTCGACTGCGGCGCGGGGCGTCAAGGTGATTGTATCGTCCTGTTCTGCAAGACGCAGGTCACGCACCAATACCGCGAATGCGTTGCGGTTCGAAATATCTGTCAGAAACACCTTATGCACAGCATCGCCTGCCGCATCAAAGATCTGTACCGACGGGCGCGGGCCATCCAGCAAGGCAAAACCATGCACCCAGTGTCTGGGGAACATACGCAGATCAATCTCGGCTCCCAGCACCATCGCGGCATGGGCACCTGAATGGTAATCTTCATAGATGCCCGTCCGTTCATGCACACAAGAGGCATTTCGGGTCAGCGCCATGACCTCGCCAAGGGTCTGGATCGCGGGAAACAAGCGGTCAAGATCGGGGTCTATTCGAACGAGTTGCGCGCCATCGACATGCGCAGCGACCAGCGCAGCCTCGGTGACGCCAAGGCTCTCAGCCAGATCGCGGGCGCGGGCCTTGGGATTCTCGGCGCGCGCTTTGCGCAGATCGGCGGGTGACAACGGTGCGAGGATATCCAGCGACATCAGAAAGCTCCTGAAACTGTTGAGGTCAGGCGCGTGTCTGGCTCAGGGCTGGATGGCGCATGAAGCGGCGGACGCTTCATTCTTGACAGAATTAGTAAGTCAATGCTAACGCCCCTGCAAGCAGAAATTCTGCGCCGCCAGCCTCAGCGCCAGCCTTTCACAGGAAAACACATCTGAAAGGCGGCTTCATGCGCGTGCTAGCAATATGTCTTGGGCTGGGCTTATCGCCTGCACTGGCCGAGACACTTTCTATCCGGCTCGATCAGGCCAATCCGGGCGCGGAGCAGTGCCAGTTGGTCTTTGTTCTGGAAAACGGACTTGCGACAGAATTCGAGAACCTGCAGGCCGAAGTCGTGCTTCTGAGCCCCGAATCGCGCGTGCTGCGTCTTAGTTTGCTGGATTTCCAATCATTGCCCGCAAACGGAATACGCGTGCGCAGTTTCAATCTGTCAGGGCTGGAATGCCGCGATGTCGGGCGAGTGCTATTCAACGCAATGGGGCCATGCACACCACTTGACGCCCGCACCTGTACCGCTGCGCTGGACGTCAGCAGCACCACCGATATCGAGGTGCTGAAATGACCGAGCTACTTGAAGCCGTGCAGGCTTTTCTTGCACTTGGCGGCCCGGTCGTCGCGATCCTGCTGGCCATGTCCGTACTCGCGCTGGCGCTCGTGCTGGTCAAGCTCTGGCAGTTCCGGCGCGCTGGTGTAGGCGATCATGGCGCATTGCTGGCGGCACTTGATCTGGCCGATCGCGGCACCACACAGGCCGCCCAGCGGCAGGCAGCCGAAGCGCGCAGCCATCTGGCCCCACTCGCGGTTCTGGCATTAAATGCCGCCGGCGAAACCGACGCCCTGCGCGCGCGGCTGACAGGCTTGGCGGAAGAGGCTATCGCGCGGCTGCAATCGGGCTTCCGACTACTCGATTCCATCGCGCAGGTAGCCCCGCTCTTGGGGCTTTTCGGCACTGTTCTGGGCATGATCACGGCCTTTCAGGCGTTGCAGGAGGCAGGCGCGAATGTTGACCCTTCGGCGTTAGCCGGGGGCATATGGGTCGCACTTTTGACAACTACGGTTGGTCTGGGTGTTGCCATGCCTGCCGCGCTGGTGCTGACATGGTTTGAATCCCGCGTCGCGCGCGAAGCTCGTCTGGCGATTCAGATCGTCGATGTCGCGCTCTGTCGGGGGCTGGCGCAGGACACTTGCCCGATGGATGCGCGCGCCAGCACGCCGCTGGCCCATGCCTGAGCGGTTGGCAGTCACATTACGTCGCAGGCGGCTGTCGATGACCTCGCTTATCGATGTGATCTTCCTGCTTTTGCTGTTTTTCATGCTGTCTTCAACCTTCGCACGGCAAGGTGAACTGCCGCTCGATCTGGCAATGGGCGGGGCGACCACTGCGCCCGAAACACCCCCGGCCTTCGTGCAATTGCGCGAGGACGAATTGCGGCTGGATGCGGTGCCTACCACAGCGGATGAGTTGCGCGCCAGCCTCGCGGATCGAGGCGACGGGCTGGTGCTGCTGGCACTTGGCGAAGGCGTGAGCGCGCAGGCTTTGGCGGAAATACTGCATCTGTTGCAGGGGCTGAGCGGCTGGCGTCTGGCCGTGCTAGGCGCTGCCCCATGAGACGCGCGCTGGCCCAGACCGAACGCCCGCGTGGCGAACCGACGATTGCGCTGATCAACATCGTCTTTCTGATGCTGATCTTCTTCCTGATCGCGGGCAGCCTTGCACCGCGCCCGGAGGGCGATGTGACGCTGGTTTCGCTGAGCGAGATCACGACAGAACCGCCCTCGGATGCGCTGGTGATGCTGGCCGATGGCAGCCTGCGCCACGCTGGCAAGACGCTGACGCACGAGGACGCGCTGGTGCGTTTCGGGGATACCGCGCGCGTCCGCCTGCTGCCGGACCGCGACGCGCCTGCGGGAGAACTCGTCGTGCTGGCGCAAAGCTTGCGCGCTGCAGGTGTGGCGGAATTGGTGATCTTGACCGAGAGGGGACTGGAATGACGGCAATAGCGCTTCTGCGCGCCTGTCCACAACGCAATGGCTGCCCGCTGGTCAGCCCGCGCGATCTACGGCGGCTAGACCTTGCACCCCGCGTGAAAACCCTTGTGCTGGCAGCGGGCGCGTCAGTGCTGTTGCATCTGGGCGCGATGGCCGCACTCGCCCCGCGTGAGACAGCGCTGATCACTGGCGGCGGCGAAGATGCCCCTGCAGCGCTAGGTACCAGCTTCGCGGATTTCGCCGAGGGTGTAGTTTCGCCGTCCGAGGCAGAGCCGCTAGAGGTTGAACGTGCGGACTCAATTCTTCCTGAACCCCAGGCGCGGGCCGTAACGCCCGAACGTCCGCGACTGGACACTTCGGCGCTGGCGGTTCCATTAGCCCCTGACCAGAGCGCCGCTCTGCTACCTGCAATGCCAGCACCTACGGACACCAGCAAACCAACAAAAAGCACTCCAGACACGCCGGGCCCTGCGCCGACAAGCCCACCGACAGAGATTGCCCAGACGCCACCGCCGGAGATTATTGCTGCAGCCCCATCACAGTCCATAAGCCCGGACACCAACCCAACCGAACTGGCCCCTGAGACAAGCCGCAAACCACCCCCGCGCCCGGATCGCACGGCACAAGCCCAACCGACGCGGCAAGCCCGCGCTCCGCAGGGCAATGCGCCCCAGACTGCCACGCGCGGCAGCCAACAAGGCAGCACGGGCCAGACGGCGAGTGAAGCTCCGGCGCGCGCGCAAGCCAATGTGCAGGGCAATGCTGCCGCATCCAACTATTCCGGCGAGGTGCTGCGCCGCATTCAACGCACCAGACAGGCCCGCAGCCCAGCGCGTGGGCAAGTTCTGGTGGCCTTCAGTGTGGCAAACAATGGCGCACTCGCGTCAGTGGCGGTCACACGCTCTTCAGGTCACGCGGGACTGGACCGGACGGCGGTGGACCATATTCGCAGGGCCGCCCCATTCCCGCCACCGCCTGCTGGCGCGCAACGTCAGTTCAGCTTCGAGTTCGTCGGGCGTTGACAACAGCAGGTGGACCAGGACCCCATTACATAAGGCGAGGGCGGCTGGGTTATTTGGTGAGGATCAGCTTCCCGGCGCGGGTTATCCGCAACGTGTAGATCTGTCCATCGAGGTCAATATGCGCGGTCGTGCCATCATTGGTCAGGCTTTGTGCCCGATGCAAAGGGATGCCACACCCGTCATGCGCTGGGCATTGCTCCAGAGGTTTCAGGTGACGTGGATCTTCACGCATGCTTGCCACCTTGGCGAAACGCCAGTCGGATCGCAGGATTTGAGGGTTTGCACATCTGGCGCGCTCCTTGAGCTGTAACTGGATGCGCCGGGCTGACTCATGTGTTCTGGCTAGG
>SKGU01000164.1 GCA_007117255.1 Natronohydrobacter sp.
GGATGCCATGAGCTTCACCTATCTTGCGTTGGGGTCGCTCTCAAGTCCGCAAGAGCGCGCATCACCGAAGGTTTATCCGCAGCACAAGGGCAGATGCAAAGGGCAATAATGCCACAGCCCCGGCCGTGATCCCGGCCAGCAAGGCCAAAGGCGTCGCCACAGTAAGCCCCTGCGCACCCCGGCTGACCACATCGGCCCCGAAGACCAGCGTTGGAATATACATCGGCAGAACCAGCAGCGACATTAACAGACCGCCCCGCTTCAGCCCGACTGTCAGCGCAGCGCCAAAAGTGCCGATCACTGACAAGGCCGGTGTGCCCAGAATCAACGAGACGACAAGCCAGAGATAGGCATCGCCAGGCAGAAACAGCAGCAAACCCAGCACGGGCGAAATCAGCACCAGAGGCAAGCCCGTCGTAAGCCAATGTGCCAATGCCTTGATCACGACCACGGCTTCCAGCGGGGTCGGGGCCGTGGCCAGCAGATCAAGCGAGCCGTCCTCGAAATCCAGCGCGAAAATGCGGTCCAGCGACAACAGACAGGCCAGAAGCGCACCCACCCACAAGATCCCCGGCGCAATCACCCCCAGCGTGGCAGGCTCTGGCCCAACGCCCAGGGGCACCAACACAGCAAGGATCAGGAAAAACGCAAGCCCCAGCCCAAAACCGCCCCCGGCGCGCAGCGCAAGGCGCAGATCGCGTGTCAGCAGCGCAATCACAAGAACGCCTCGTCAAAACCGCCCGCGTCCGCCACCGGCTGCCGGGCCTTGAAGGGGGTCAGGTCCAGAAGCTCTGCCTCTGGCAGACCAAGATCGATATGCGTGGCCATCAGCGCCCCCCCCCCTGCGCCAGATGCCCGCGCATCACATCACCGAACAACGCGACAGAGGCCGCATCCAGCGACACTGTCGGCTCGTCCAGAACCCAGACAGGCCGCCCCGTCACCATCAGCCGCGCAAGGCCAAGCCGCCGCTTCTGACCAGCGGACAGGTTCTGCGCGGCACGGTTCTGCAAGGCACCCAGGTTCATCTGCGCCAGGGCGGACTCAATACCGGTTGTGCCATAGATCGCAGCCCAGAATTGCAGATTTTCAGCGACACTCAGCGTCGCCTTGATGCCGTCGGCATGCGCCGCATAAGCGATCGAGTCTGCTGCGGCGTCTATTTGACCCGCCAAAGCAGGCTGCAACCCCGCCACTGTGCGCAGAAGCGTTGTCTTGCCGCATCCGTTAGGTCCGCGCAAGACAAGCGCCTGTCCGGCGGTCAGGGTAAAATTCACCCCTTCCAGCAGCGGCAGCCCGCCCCGCGCGCAAGATAACCCGGTGACCGTCAGCATTGTGGTTCTTCAGGTTTCATCTTGCCAAAAATACTCAAGAAGCCGCCCTCAGCCTACGGGCAGAACAGCAAGGGCCACGCGCCGCGATTCCGACAACAAAACGTTATAGGTGCGGCAGGCGGCAGGGCTGTCCATCACTTCTACTCCAAGCCCTGCATCTTCCAGACATGCGCGCAAGCTTGCCGGGATATGCGCGATCTGGCCGCCTGTGCCGATCAGAAGCACATCCACCCGGCCTGCAAGCGCAAGCAATGTATCTGCATCATCATAGCCCGCCCAGGACTGCACTTGTCCCGCTACAGCCATCAATGGGGCGGGATGCGCCACACCACCCAGACGAAAGAAATCCGCGCCATATCCGTCTACGGGCAAGGCCGAGCCGAAATCGACTTCGCGCAGATGCATCTCAGCCCTCCTTGACGCCGAACTGCGTCCCGGCGGTATCGCCAGAGTTCTTTGTCCAGTCGCGCTTTGTTCCCAGATGCAACAGCACAGCCGAGGCCACGAAGACCGAAGAATATGTGCCCACGATCACGCCCCAGATCATCGCAAAAACAAAGCCACGGATCACATCCCCGCCAAGGACGAACAATGCGATCAGCGCCAGCAGGGTGGTTACCGAGGTCATGACCGTGCGCGACAATGTCTCGTTGATCGACAGCGTCAGAACTTCCTTCAGCGGGCGTTTCTTGAATTTGATCAGGTTCTCGCGCACCCGGTCGAACACCACCACAGTATCATTCAATGAATAGCCCACAATGGTCAGAAGCGCCGCGATGATGGCCAGATCGAAGCGGATTTGCAGCACACTGAATATGCCGATGGTCAGCACCACGTCATGCACAAGGGCTGCCACAGCGCCGACAGAAAACTGCCACTCGAAGCGCAGCCAGATGTAGAACAGCACCGCCGCCAGTGCCAGCACGACCGAGATCACGGCTGAGCGGATCAATTCGCCCGACACTTTCGGACCCACCGATTCAACAGCAGCAAAGACAAGCGTCGGGTCCACTTCCTGCAAAACCGTGCGCAGATTGTTGATCTGCTCTGTCGTGATCGCTTCATCCCCTTCCTGCGCCTGGATGCGGATCATGGCGACATTGCGGTCCGGCCCGAAACTGGG
This sequence comes from Natronohydrobacter sp., assembly GCA_007117255.1. GTDB lineage: Bacteria > Pseudomonadota > Alphaproteobacteria > Rhodobacterales > Rhodobacteraceae > Roseinatronobacter. The sequence goes on from SKGU01000164.1 coordinate 2,458, forward strand.
GTCGAACACTTCCGTGATGGCGATATCGCCTTTGCCCAGCGGCAGTATGGCAGAACGATAGGCCGCAATATCGACAGGCGCCTGCGCTTCGGTGCGGATCGACGTGCCGCCCCGGAAGTCGATGCCGAAATTCAGCCCCATCACCAGAAAGGCGATGATCGACAGCACCATTGCGACGGCAGACGCACCAAAAGTGGCCCGCCAATGGCGGAAAAAATCGACCGAGGTGTCTTGCGGAACCAGTTTAAGTCTCATGCGTAACCCCCTCAGATCACGAGTGTTTTCGGGCGTGTGCGCTCGAAATACATGACCATCATCAACCGCGTGACAAGCAACGCGGTAAAGACTGATGTGATGATCCCCAGCCCCAGCGTGACTGCGAAACCGCGCACCGGGCCAGAGCCCATGGCAAAC
>SKGU01000255.1 GCA_007117255.1 Natronohydrobacter sp.
ATGCACACGCCGCAAGACGAGGAATCCAAGCGCTTGCCTTTCGAGGAAGCCGCCGCCGGGGCCGTGGGGCTTGAAACGCTGTTGCCCGCCGCCATGCGCCTGCATCATTCCGAGGGGATCGAATTGCCTGTGATCTGGCGTGCGCTGTCGCTGAACCCGGCGCAGCGGCTGGGCCTGCCCTCTGGCCGCTTGTCGGTCGGTGCGCCCGCTGATCTGGTGCTGTTTGACCCGGACGCGCCTTTCATTCTGGACCGTTTCGCGCTGCTGTCGAAATCGAAGAACACGCCATTTGACGGCGCACGGATGCAGGGGCGCGTGCTGGCGACCTATGTGGACGGCAAGCCAGTCTATGAAAGGGAGCGGCTTGATGCCTGAACTTGCCAACCCGCTCTGGCTGCTGGGGATTGTGGGGCTGCTGTCCTACGCGCTGGGATCGGTACCCTTCGGGGTCGTCATTGCCCGTGTCATGGGCCTCGGTGATCTGCGCCAGATCGGGTCTGGCAATATCGGTGCAACCAATGTCATGCGCACGGGCAACAAGCTTGCGGGCGTGCTGACCTTTCTGCTGGATGCCGGCAAGGGCGCAATCGCGGCGCTGATCGCATGGTGGCTTTTGGGCGAAGATGCCGCACAGATAGCAGCGCTGGCGGCCTTTCTGGGCCATCTCTACCCGGTCTATCTGGGGTTCAAGGGCGGCAAGGGCGTTGCAACCTTCATCGGCACGGCATTGGCGCTGGCTTGGCCGGTCGGGCTGGCCATATGCGCGATCTGGCTCTGCGTCTTCGCAGTGTCGCGCTATTCGTCACTGGCTGCGCTGGTTGCAACAGCCATTTCGCCAGTGCTGGTTGCCGGGTTTGGCTATGGTTCGATGATCGCGGTATTTGTGGTGCTGGGCGTGATGATCTTTCTCAAGCATTCCGAAAATATCCGCCGTCTTCTGTCAGGCACAGAATCGCGCTTCACGCGCAAGGGCTGACGGCCCAGCTTTCAGCCACGCGCGGTGCGATGCCATGCCTGCACCTTCTCAAGTGCACCGTGAGGGAAATCCGTTTTCAGGGCGGGAAAGACGACCCCACTTGCGACAAAGGCCACCACCTCGCCAGAAAGGCGGATCACATCCACATCCTGCCAACTGGTCTGCCAATGTGATCTGCCATTGGTGAAAACCATCCCGTCGGGCGTAAAGCGCAGGCGGGCATTGCGCTGAAGGCTGGCACGGTCACAGGCCCGGCCAAGGATGCGGTAACTTAAATTGTAACCCCAGATCGCGAAAAGCGGGGCCGCCACGGCACATACAGAGACCAGCCAGACATAGCGGCCATCGAAAACGATATTCGACAGCAAGGCCCCGACAGCCGCACCTCCGGCGAGAATCAGTATGCCAAGGGTCAGGAAAATTGCGCTATAGAGCAGGTATGTCGGCCAGCTTAGAGTCCTGACGAGTGCCATGCCGCCCATTGTCATGGATTTTCCGGTGCTGGATTTCGTGGCGGATGGCCGGATTTCAATTGTTTCTGCCATAAATCCTCTCTTACTCGCTACGCCAAAAAATATTCGACTGCCATTAGCAAAGCGGCAAGGCTCCGGTCCATAACTTTCGCATCAGATCGGGTTGGCCACGCAAGCCGGTCTTCGCAAAAATCTGTTTGGAATAGGCGCGGGCTGTCTCTACGGTCAGCCCCAGACGGGCAGCGGCCTGCGACAAGCTATCGCCCATGCCTAAAGCGCGCGCAAGGCGGGCCTCGGATAGTGAAATGCCCAACGCCTGGGCAATCAGGGCCGCATCCGGCAAATTCTGCGCGCTGTGACGCAGATAGGCTACCTTTGGCGCGTCAACAGGAAAGAGGAGTTCAAGCGTTTCCGATATCCTCTGCACCCTGCCCTGCGCGGCACTGAGTTTCGCCGCTGTTATGCCAGCCTGCGCCAACAGATCGCGCGCAATTGTGTCCTGAGCGGTGCAGTTGCCCTTGTGATCAAACTCCAGCACCCCCACGCCAAGCCGCCGCGCGAGGCCCGTGGCACGATCAAGCAACGCCTTGTTACTGCTGTGACGCACAGCAAGATCAATTGCTTGCGTCACATGCGGGGCAATAGCCGCCAATGCCGCGCTGTCCACCGCGCGGAATTCACCGCGCTGGCGGCTTAACATCAGCCAGCACGCTCCCTGCTGGGCGCGCAAGCCAATGGCCCGCAGATCACTTGCCTGTTGCGGCAATCCTCCCTGCAACGCGCGGTCGAGCAGCTCTTCGCCAGTATAGACGCGCCCCAAGCGCAACCCGGTCAGATTATCGGGCAAAGGACTATCAGCGGGGCCATGATGATCCCACATGCCAGCAGGCGTGAACAACTGGCATTGACCGGCCTGCAGATATTGCGCCAGCGCGTGCAGCATATCCGGCCAGAATTGGGGGCTGGTACTGGCCTCAAAAAGCACCACCAAAACTGCAGATTCCTGAGCAGACAGCATGAAATGACCCTCACCCTCCCAAATGGGAGGTTCATGCTGTTTAGCCTATAGCTACGAGCAAACCAATCGTTTTTCAAAAGGATGACAGAGACCATGACGCTCCGCTCCCTGACCCATTTGCAGCGCCTTGAAGCCGAGGCCATCCACATCATGCGCGAAGTCGTATCCGAGGCCGAAAAACCCGTAATGCTGTATTCTGTCGGCAAGGACAGCGCTGTGATGCTGCATCTGGCCAAGAAAGCCTTTTACCCCGCGCCCCCGCCCTTTCCGCTGCTGCATGTTGATACAACATGGAAGTTCCGCGACATGTATGCGCTGCGCGACCGCGCCGCGCGCAACGCCGGCATGCAACTTCTTGTGCATCAGAACCCCGATGC
>SKGU01000109.1 GCA_007117255.1 Natronohydrobacter sp.
ACCGAAATCGGGCGCGATGAAGGGCTGATGTCGGTGATCTGCCGCCCGTCCCACAAGATGCGCCCGGATGCGACCGGGACAAACCCCGCAACCGCGCCCAGAAGCGTGGATTTTCCTGCACCAGACGGGCCAATGACCGCGACCAAGGCTCCTGCATGGACGGTCAGATCAGCTTGAAGGGTAAAATCATCCTGACGTATCGCCAGATTTTCAAGCTTTAGCACGGCCACGCCCCCAGCGTTCAAACACGATGAATAGCAGCAAACTCGCCCCCAGCAGCACCAGCGCAGCCCCGGCGGCATCATCCTGCCGGTAAGCATTCATCAGACGATACAATTGCATTGGCAGGGTGGCGCCTTCGCGTTCGGCAAAGAGCATGATCACGCCCAGATCGCCCATTGAAAGCGCTGCAGTCAATCCGGCTGCAAACCCCAGTGGGCGGCGCAACCGGGGCAGGGTGACAATGCGCAGCCGCGCCAGCCCATGCAGGCCCAGCGCAGAGGCCAGCCTGCCATGCGTGCCCAGTTCTGCGCGCAGCCCCGGCAGGATCAGCCTTAGCGCGAAGGGCAGCGCCATGCCTGCATTGACCAGCATCGTCACCACAAGCGCGAAGTCGCGCGGATTGGCCAGCGGGCGGATCAGCAGGAACAAACCTGTGCCAATAACCAGAGGCGAGGCCGCGAGTGCGGCCAGCCCCAGCCATTCCAGCACCGCACCGCGCCCTTTGCCCAGAGTGATGATCGCATGAGACAGCGCCAGCGCCATGGCCAGCGTGACAGCGGTTGCCCCCAGTGCCACCACCAGCGAGCGTAGGGCCGCGTGCCAGACCTCGACCGGCAAGCCTGCGATATGGGGCAGGCCGCGCAGCGCGACCATGCCAAGCGGCACCAGCAAGAAAACTGCGCCCGCGACAATCAGCACGCTGTCCCAGGCCCGCAACCCCCGCGTGCCGACATCAAAGCGCTGCACAGGCCGATCCAGCCCGCCACCAAGCGCCGAGGGCAGCGCGACGCGCCATGCAATCACGCCCGCAAGCGCGCAAAGCCCGAATTGCACCAGTGCCAGCATGGCCGCGCGCCCCATGTCATAGTCGAACCGGAACGCCTGATAGATTGCCAGCTCTACCGTGGTTGCGCGCGGGCCGCCGCCCATGGTCAGTGCAACGGAAAAGCTGGTCAGGCAGATCAGAAAGATTACCAGAAACGCGCCGGGCATCAAATCGCGCAGCATGGGCCATTCAAGCTGGCGGAAATTGTCTTGTGGGCGAAAGCCAAGCGTTGCGGCCAGACGGAAGCGCTCTGCCGGAATCGCCGCCCAGCCTTGCAGCAGAATGCGCGTGGCCAAGGGCAGGTTGTAGAATACATGCGCCAGCACCACGCCATGCAGCCCGAAGATGTTGAACCGCGCCAAACCCAGCGCCTCGAACCCCTGATTGACCAGACCTGAGCGCCCGAATACCGCCAGAAGCCCCAGCACTGCCACCAGTGTCGGCAGGATAAATGGCGCGCCCATCAATGTGATCAACAGGCCCCGCCCCCGGAACTGCCTGCGTGCAAGCGCCCGTGCGATGGGTATGGCCAGCGCCACCGACAGGCCCGCCGACAACAGCGCCTGCACGACCGTGAAACGTACCGCCGCCCAGTCCGCCCCGCGCAACGCACCAAGCCCTTCGGCGCGCCAGACAACAGCCCCCAGCGCGCCGAAATTCAGCACCACCAGCCACAGCGCCACACCCCCGCCCAGACCAAGGGCGAGCAGGCGCGCGCGGCTGGCGGCATCATTCACCGGGTCATGCCTTGCAGCCAGATATCCAGCGCTGGCCCGCGCCGGGCCTCTGCTTCAGTCTCGCCAAGGAAAATTGCACTGTCGGGGAATGGCAGATCGCGCATCACCTCTGGCCAGTCCATGCGCGGCAAGGCTGCCGGATAGGACCAGTTGGCATAGACGATCATGCTCTGGAACTCCTCTGTCAGGATATAGGCCATGAAGTCACGCGCCAGATCAGGATTGGCGGCACCTGCCAGAACGCCCGCGACTTCCGCTGTGAAATAATGGCCTTCGTCAAAGATTGCTGCGGCCTTGCTGTCATCTTCTTCGGCCACGATATGATAGGCGGGCGAGGTGGTGTAGCTGAGCACCATATCGGCTTCGCCTTCGCTGAACATGCCGTAGGATTCAGACCATCCCGCTGTCACTGTGACTGTGCGCGCCGCAAGGTTCTGCCAGACGCTTTCGGCCTGATCGCCAAACACCTCATCAACCCAGAGCATCAGTGCAAGCCCGGACGCAGAAGAGCGCGGATCCTGCCACAACAGGCTGATATCCTCGCGCTCCAGCAATTGCGCGAAGGATGTGGGCGGGTTGTCCAGCCTTGTGCGGTCATAAACCCAGGCCAGATAGCCCCAGTTGAACGGGATGAATGTGTCATCGTCCCATGCGACCGGGACAGTCAGCGCCGCAAGGTCTTGCTCATGCGGGGCAAACAGCCCGGTTTCGCGCGCGCGCAAGGTGGTGTCGGTGTTCAGACCCATCACGACGTCAGCTTGCGTGCGCGCACCATCCAGCATCAGGCGCGGCAAGACATCGCCAGTGCGGTATTCCAGAGTGCAGCCGCAGCGGGCCTCGAACCCTTCCTTGATCGCAGGCCCCGGCCCCCAGCTTGAGCCGAAATAATCCGGGGCCAGCACCACAAGCGTGTCTGCCTGTGCTGCTTGGGTCATTGTCAGTGCTGCCACTGCCGCGAATAGAGGATATCTCATAGGCTTCTCTCCATCTTCACGACGGGCGGAGATTGAAGCAAGGGCATTGGCCCGGACCTTCCCTCCGCCGGTCTTAACCGGTTC
>SKGU01000175.1 GCA_007117255.1 Natronohydrobacter sp.
ATGTGAGCGACCCGCATAATGTGGGCGCGATCCTGCGCTCGGCCGAAGTGTTCGGCGCGAAAGCCGTGATCGCCACCCAGCGCCATGCCGCGCCAGAAACCGGCGCTTTGGCCAAGACCGCCAGCGGCGCGCTGGAACGTCAGCCCTACCTGCGCGTGCGCAATCTGGCCGAGGAGATGGAGGCGCTGAAGGGGCTGGGCTATGTCCTGCTGGGCCTCGACGGCACGGGCGAGGTGACGCTGGCCGAGGGGCTGGCACGTTTCCCGCCCGGCCCGATTGCGCTGGTTCTGGGGGCCGAGGGGCCGGGGCTGCGCGAGAAAACCCGCGCGACCTGTGATCTGATCGTGCGGGTGCCGAGTGCGGGGGAATTCGGGTCGCTGAACGTGTCGAACGCGGCTGCGGTGGCGCTCTATGCGGCACGGATGGCGCAATGATCCTGCGCATTGGCACCGGGGCTCTGCAGGCCGAATGCCTGCCCTACGGTGCGGCGCTGCATCAGCTATGGCTTGATGGGCGCCCCATGGTGGCGGGTCTGCCCGACCCTGCCGGCTACCGCGCCGGCACTCGCTATCATGGCGCGGTGGTCGGTCCTGTTGCGAACCGGATCAGCGGCGCACAGGCGATGATAGGCGAGCAGCTCTGGCGGTTTGATCCGAATGAGGGCACGACGCTTCTGCATGGGGGCGAGATCGGGCTGCACGGACGCGACTGGACAGTGGCGGATCAGGGCGCGACGCATGTGACCTTCGCGCTTGATCTGGGCCATTGCGAGGGCGGTTTTCCCGGCGCACGGCGGATCGAGGCGCGCTACAGCGTGGACGGGCTGACGCTGCGGCTGGATCTGCTGGCATGGTCGGACCGACCCACGCTGATGAACCTGTCGAGCCATGTCTATTGGAACCTGACGGGGCGTGCCAATCTGGACGGGCATCGTCTGCAGGTCGCGGCGGATCGGCTCACACCCGTAGATGCACGGCTTTGCCCAACGGGCGCGCCTATCGCGGTCACAGGCGAGATGGACCTGCGCGCGGGACGCCTTCTCGACGGTGGGCCGCGCTATGACCATAATTTCTGTCTGTCGGACAGGCGCGTCCCTCTGCGCCCGGTCGCGTGGTTATCGGCGCCGGAAGCGCCTGTGATGGAACTCGCCACGACAGAGCCGGGCTTGCAGGTTTATGACGGTGGCCCCACGATGTTCGGCCTAGCACTTGAGCCGCAATGCTGGCCCGATGCACCGAATCAGCCGAGTTATCCGCCGATCCTGCTGACCCCCGATATTGGCCCTCTCGTGCAGAAGACAGAGTGGCGCTTCACCCTGCCTGACGGAGCCTGACCCATGCGCGCCCTGCCTCTTGCCTTTGTTGCCCTTGCGCTGCTTGCGTCCTGCGCCTCTGTCTCGCGCGAAGAATGTTTCGCAGGGGATTGGGCCAGCATCGGCCAGCGCGACGGGGCTGCGGGCCGCGTGGGGGCTACGCAATTCGAGCGGCATGTCACCGCCTGCGCAAAACTCGATTTGATCCCTGACAGAACTGCATGGGCCGAAGGGTATGAAGCCGGGTTGCGACAGTATTGCACACCGCTCGGCGGGTTGCGCGAGGGCGAGGCAGGATACCGCTACCGTGATGTCTGCCCTGCGAGTAGCGAGGCGGGTTTTCTGCGCGGGTATGATTTGGGCACTGCGGCCTATCGCCAGCGCCAGCGCATCAGCGAGATCGAGCGCGAGATCAGCGCATTATCGCAGCGCAATACGGTGCTGACAGCGACAGATGATGGCCGGCGAGAATGGAGGGCGAACCAGTCAGCAATTCTGTCTTTGCGGCTGGATCTGGGGCTTGCGCGCGCTGAACTGTCGCGTATCGAGCGGGAAATCCGCGCGTTCAGGGCAGCGATATAGGCGTGCGGTCGCCGTCCAGCACGCGGCGCAGCACGGCAGGATAAAGCTGGTGTTCCAGCGGTAGAATGCGTTCGGCAAGGGTTTCGGGCGTGTCATCAGGCATGACCGGCACGCGCGCCTGCCCAAGAATAGGGCCATCGTCCAGCGCGGCAGTCACTTCATGAACGGTGCAACCAGCCTCGGTATCACCTGCGTCAATCGCGCGGGCATGAGTGTTCAACCCCTTGTATTTCGGCAAAAGCGATGGGTGAATATTCAGCATCCGCCCCTCGAACTGTGCCACGAAATCGGCGGTCAACACGCGCATGAAGCCAGCGAGTGCCACCAGATCGGGTTTCGCGGCCAGAAGCGGTTCCAGAAGCGCGGCTTCAAATGCCGCTCGGTCGCCCTTGAAGGGTCGATGATCCACGACCACTGTCGGGATGCCCAGCGCATGGGCCTTGGCCAGCCCGCCCGCCTGCGGATCATTCGACAGCACCAGACAGACGCGGCCCGGATGATCGCCTGTCATCGACTGCGCAAGCGCCACCATGTTCGATCCCGACCCGGAAATCAGGATCGCAACCCGTTTGGTCACGAAAGCGCCGCTGAGTAGCGAATGCCTGCGCCTTCCGACACATGGCCCAACTTGTGCACCGTTTCACCTGCCTCAGACAAAAGCGCGCTCAGTGTCTCGGCCTGATCTGCGGCCACAACGAGCACCATGCCGATACCCGCATTGAAGGTCTTAAGCATCTCTGCATCAGTGATCCCGCCCTGATCCGCCAGCCAGTGGAACACGGACGGCAGGGACCAAGCGCCAAGATCGATCTCGGCCCCCATGCCTTCGGGCAGCACGCGCGGCAGGTTTTCTGTCAGCCCGCCGCCGGTGATATGTGCCAATGCGTGCACGCCGCCTGCCCGGACCGCCGCCAATGCGGGCTTCACATAAAGCCGCGTGGGCGCCAGCAGGGCCGCCCCCAGTGTTTCTTCTGCGAAAGGTGCAGGTGCGTCCCAGCCCAGCCCGGTACGCTCGACAATCTTGCGCACCAGCGAATAGCCATTGGAATGAACGCCATCCGAGGCCAGCCCCAGTAGCACATCACCCGCCTGCACGCCCGATGGCAGATCGGCCCCGCGCTCCATCGCGCCGACGGCAAAACCGGCAAGGTCGAAATCCTTGGCCTCATACATGCCGGGCATTTCCGCCGTCTCGCCGCCGATCAATGCACAGCCCGATAGGCGGCAGCCTTCGGCAATGCCGGTGATGATGCGTGTGGCAGCAGGCACGTCCAGCTTGCCAGTGGCAAAGTAGTCAAGAAAGAACAGCGGCTCCGCGCCCTGACAAACCAGATCGTTGACACACATGGCCACCAGGTCGATCCCGATCGTATCCAGATGCCCTGTGTCGATCGCAATGCGCAGCTTGGTGCCCACCCCGTCCGTCGCGGCAACAAGAATCGGATCGCTGTAACCCGCACCTTTCAGATCGAACAGCGCGCCAAAGCCGCCAAGCCCGGCCATGACACCGGGGCGCATAGTTGCTTTCGCAGCAGGTTTAATCGCCTCGACAAGCGCATTGCCTGCATCGATATCGACCCCGGCCTGCGCGTAGCTCAACCCGTTTTTGCCTTCTGACATGATCAAGCCTTTCGCTTCCCGGTCCAACACATGCGCGCGATACCTGATCCGGGCAGACAGGGCAAGCTGACAGCACTGCTTGAATCCGGCTGTTGAATGCCTAGATCACATTCAAAGATATCTATCTGAAGGAATGACCATGCCCGAAACCACGCTTCCCTCGCCCATCGTGCGCGCGTTTTTCGACCGTCCGACCGGCAGCTTGCAATATGTCTTCCACGATCCCGCCACGAAGCGCGGCGCAATCATTGATCCGGTCTGGAACTACTTTCCCGAAGCCGGGGCCGTCACCACGCAAAGCGCCGATGAGATACTTGCCTATATCGCCGCGGCGGGCCTGAGCATCGACTGGGTTCTGGACACCCACCCCCATGCTGATCATTTCAGCGCTGGCCCCTATCTGGCCGAAAAACTGGGCGTGCCACACGGCATTGGCGAGAAAGTCATCGGGGTGCAGAAACTGTGGAAAGACATCTACAACTTGTCCGACGACTTCCCCACTGATGGGCGGCAATGGGACCGGCTTTTTGCTGAAGGCGACGAGTTCATGGTGGGTGAAATCCCCGTCAAGGTGATGTTCTCGCCCGGTCATACATTGGCGTCGATTACCTATGTCGCAGGCGATGCGGCTTTCGTGCATGACACGCTGATGATGCCCGCCTCTGGCACCAGCCGCGCGGATTTTCCCGGCGGCAGCACGAAAGATCTGTGGAATTCGATCCGCGCCATCCTCGATCTGCCTGTTCAAACACGGCTTTACATCGGCCATGACTATCCGGCCAATGGTGATGCCCCGCAATATATGGCGACCGTCGCCGAACACAGGTTGTGCAATCGACACGTCAAGGACGGCATCAGTAAGGCAGAATTCATTGCCACGCGCGACGCCCGCGATGCCACCCTGAAACTGCCCGCGCGCATGCTCGAAGCGCTGCAGGTCAATATTCGCGGCGGGCGCTTGCCGGAACCAGACGCTGACGGGCATTCCTACCTGAAAAAACCTGTCGGGAAATTCGCGCCAAGATAGGTACGATTCCATGTCCATCTCTTGACGCCTCTGCGCTTTGCACTTAGCAGCAGGGGCGGCGGGCCTGTAGCTCAATTGGTTAGAGCAGAGCGCTCATAACGCTTTGGTTGGGGGTTCGAGTCCCTCCGGGCCTACCACCTCGCTGCTTCGCAGATGCCACCCCAAGGGCGAGGTCATGAATTTCATCTCATCGGCAGCGAATCCGCCCGCAAAACACGCGTTTGCAAGACATTTGGGCGTTTTGAAACCATCAGCCCAATTCACTGCTTGACCGGGTGGCGAAAATCGGCGCAAATTTGCCTATGAGCCGCGCAACAGTCTTGCAGGCCATGAACCCCGAACCATCGGGACAGACCGCCGCGAAGGCGGCGACAACAGAGAGGTTAAAATGAAAAAAACCGTTTTCGTCGGCGCATTTGCCGCGACAGCGCTTGTGTCGGGTCTGGCACATGCGCAATCGACTCTTGAACAGGTCCAGAGCCGTGGCGAATTGATCTGCGGGTCAAACACGGGTCAGGCAGGCTTTGGCGCACCAGATGCGAATGGCGTTTGGCAAGGTTTTGATGTGGGCTTCTGCCGCGCATTGGCCGCTGCGGTGCTGGGTGATTCCAATGCTGTCAGCTTCGTGCCGCTGACCAGCCAGACACGATTCTCGGCGCTGAATTCCGGCGAAGTCGACGTTCTGGCACGCAACACGACCTGGACATTCGTGCGCGATGTCGACCTGAGCATGACATTCGTGGGCACAAACTACTATGACGGCCAAGGCTTCATGGTCACGCGTGATCTGGGTGTCAGCTCTGCACTGGAGCTCGACGGCGCAACTGTCTGCATTGAGACAGGCACCACCACCGAGCTGAACCTGGCTGACTACTTCCGCGTGAACGGCATGAGCTATGAGCCGGTGCCAGTCGATACGGCTGCAGAAGCGCAGCAACAGTATCTTGCCGGTGCTTGCGATGTTTACACCACTGACGTGTCTGCACTGGCGTCAAGCCGTGCATCCTTTGCAGAACCCGGCGATCATGTGATCCTGCCAGAGGTTGTGTCGAAAGAGCCGCTTGGACCGGTGGTGCGCCATGGTGACGACCAGTGGGCAGATATCGTTCAGTGGACGTTGTTTGCGCTGATCGCCGCTGAAGAACTGGGCGTGACATCGGCCAATGTCGAAGAGCTGAAAGCTGGCAGCAACAACCCGGAAATCAACCGCCTGCTGGGCACCGAGGGTGGCCTTGGGTCCATGTTCGGACTTGATGATGACTGGGCAGCGCGCGCAATTGCGGCTGTTGGGAACTATGGCGAACTGTTTGCCAGCACCATTGGTGATCAGACCCCAATCGGGCTTGCTCGTGGCCTGAACGCACAGTGGACGCAAGGCGGCCTGCTTTACGCACCGCCCTTCCGCTGATCATATGTGACTGCGCACCCGACTTCGGGTGCGCAGCATTTCCTTTCCTGAATTTTGAACAGCAGTCTCTGGCGTGGCCCCATGCCATGCCAGTGAACGGGGGCTTATATGGCAAGCACACCGGATCCGCGTACCGCGTCCTCTGCGCACGCGAAGCGCACTTTCCATCCCAGCATGTTGCTGTATGACCAGCGATACCGATCGATAACGATTCAGATATTTGCGCTTTTTGTTCTGATGCTAAGCGCGGCCTGGTTGATCGATAATGTTATCAATAACTTGCGCCTTGCCGGTCGAACCTTCAGTTTTGGGTTCCTGTCGCAATCGGCGGGCTATGACATCAATCAGCGCCCGATTGAATACACCAGTCAAAGCTCGCATGGACGCGCAGCGCTGGTGGGCTTCATCAATACGATTATCCTGGCGATACTAGGCTGTGTCCTTGCAACAATCGTGGGCGTTCTGGCAGGTGTGCTGCGCCTGTCCAAGAACTGGATCGTCTCGCGCCTTGTCACTGTCTATGTCGAGATTTTCCGCAATATTCCGACACTGATCTGGATCCTGATTTTCGGCGCTGTGATGGCCGAAAGCATGCCCGCACCATCCTCTTTCCGCGGCGATGATCCCGCATCCAGCATGTTGTTTGACGCAATTGCGATAACCAATCGCGGCATCTATGTGCCTTCCATCATGTTCACCACCGAGTTGGGCGCCCTTCCCCTTGGCCCCGTCGCGCCATCCTTGAACTGGATTCTGGTGCTGGGTGTCATCATCGCGGGGATTTTCGCAAACGCGGCGCTGATCCGCCATGCGACCCGCGTGCAGAACGCAACGGGCGTTCGCCCAAAAACATGGTGGAAATCAATCCTGATCCTGTTTTTGCCCGTGATCGTCATTTTCATCGCCCTTGGCGCGCATCTGGAGTACCCCGAATTGCGCGGCTTCAACTTTGCGGGCGGCACGCATCTGCGCAATTCCTTCCTCGCGATGTGGCTTGGCCTTGGCTTCTACACGGGCGCCTTCATCGCAGAAATCGTGCGTGGCGGCATTCTGGCCATCTCGAAAGGCCAGAGCGAGGCCGCCTTCGCGCTGGGGCTGCAACCGGGCAAGACAATGCGGCTGGTGATTCTGCCCCAGGCGCTACGGGTCATTATCCCGCCCCTGATCTCGCAATATCTGAACCTGACCAAGAACACCTCGTTGGGTCTGGCCGTGGGTTACATGGACCTGCGATCCACGCTTGGCGGGATCACTATCAACCAGACAGGGCGCGAGCTGGAAGGCATGTTGTTGCTCATGGGGGTCTATCTGGCGATCAGCCTGACGATTTCCGGGCTGATGAATGTCTACAATTCCCGCGTCAAATTGAAGGAGCGGTAGGATGAGTGACACCCATGCCCAGACCGTAGCCTATGTTCGCAGCACCATGATCGAAGCGGCAGACCCGCCGAGCAGCCAGACAGGTGCGATCAAATGGATGCGTGAGAACCTGTTTTCAGGCTGGTTGAACACTGTCCTGACACTGATGTCCCTACTGATCATCTGGATGGCGCTGGCGGCGGTCGGGCCGTGGCTTCTCAATTCGGTCTGGACAGCCGGATCACTGGCGGAATGCCGCGCGGTGCTGGACGGGACATCGGGCGCATGTTTTTCGGTGATCACAGATCGCTGGCACCAGTTGTTGTTCGGCTTCTACCCGCCCGAATTCTACTGGCGTCCGGTTCTGGCGCTGATCCTGCTATTCGTTGCGCTGGCACCTGTGCTGTTCACCGCCCTGCCCCGCAAGCTGCTGATCTTTACCGCGCTTTATCCTTTTGTGGGCTATCATCTGCTTTGGGGCGGATCGGTCTGGTTTCCGGTCAGTGCAGCGCTTGGGTTTGTAGCAGGCTTCGTTGCCTACAAGCTGTTGGGTAAGGTCAACAACCTGCTGGCCATCTTCGCGGCGATCCTGACCCCAGTGCTATGGTGGGTCTTTGCAGCCGGAGCGTTTGACGCAGCGCTGAGTTCTGTCATGCCACTGGGGCTTGAATTCGTGCGTTCAGATCGGTTCGGCGGGTTCCTGATCTCGCTGATCATTGGTGTTTCGGGCATTTCGCTATCCTTGCCCATCGGCATCCTGCTGGCGTTGGGGCGGCAGTCAGATATGATTTTCCTGAAAACCGTCTGCGTTGTGGTGATCGAATTCATTCGCGGCGTGCCGTTGATTACGCTTCTGTTCACCGCCTCGCTGTTGCTGAACTACTTTCTGCCACCGGGCACAGCGTTTGACCTGATCCTGCGCGTGATCATCATGGTGACGCTCTTCGCATCGGCCTATATGGCCGAGGTGATCCGGGGCGGTCTGGCTGCACTGCCCAAGGGCCAGTATGAGGCCGCAGATGCACTGGGGCTGGATTACTGGAAGGCCCAGCGGCTGATCATCATGCCGCAAGCGCTGAAAATTTCGATTCCCGGCATCGTGAACACCTTTATCGGGCTGTTCAAGGACACGACCTTGGTGGTGTTTATCGGCCTACTCGATCCGATTGGGTTGTCGAACGCGATACGCGCCGATACCAACTGGAATGGTATCTATTGGGAGTTGTTTATCTTCATCGGCTTGCTGTTCTTTATCTTCTGCTTCGGTATGTCGCGCTACTCGATGTATCTAGAGCGCAAGCTGAAAACCGACCATCGTTAATCCCAGAAGGGGAAAACCATGACCGAACCTGCTATCGAAATTCCCGTGGATCGCAAGATCGACACGAGCCATATGAAAGTCAGCGACGAGATCGCGATCCAGATCACGGGCATGAACAAGTGGTACGGCACCTTTCATGTGCTGCGTGACATCAACATGACGGTAAATCGGGGCGAGCGTATTGTGATCTGCGGCCCGTCCGGGTCTGGCAAGTCCACACTGATCCGCTGCATCAATCGGCTGGAAGAACATCAGGCGGGCCAGATCATCGTTGACGGCACCGAGTTGACCAATGATCTGAAGAATATCGACAAGGTGCGATCCGAAGTCGGAATGGTGTTTCAGCATTTCAACCTGTTTCCGCATCTGACCATTCTGGAAAACTGTACGCTTGCCCCGATCTGGGTGCGCAAAGTCCCCAAACGCGAAGCCGAAGAAACGGCGATGCATTTTCTGGAAAAGGTGAAGATCCCCGAACAGGCAGGCAAATACCCCGGCCAATTGTCAGGCGGGCAGCAACAACGCGTGGCAATCGCGCGGTCGTTGTGCATGAAACCGCGCATCATGCTGTTTGACGAGCCGACATCGGCGCTTGACCCGGAAATGATCAAGGAAGTGCTCGATACCATGATCGCACTTGCCGAAGAAGGCATGACGATGCTTTGCGTAACACATGAAATGGGTTTCGCTCAGGCAGTGGCGAACCGGGTGATCTTTATGGATCAGGGCCAGATCGTTGAACAGAATGAACCAAAGGAATTTTTCAACAACCCACAATCGGAACGGACAAAATTGTTCCTCAGCCAGATTCTGGGACATTGAACGCAGTGGTTCGTCAATAAATATAGCGGATTTGATCGCTCCAGAACCGTTCAATCCGCTTCAGGGTGCGTGCGACAGTGTCGAGCGTGGCAAAATCAACAATGGCCTCATCTGTCAATGTGTTTGCCTGTCGTGCGAATAATTCTGATATACGGTCACGCACCAAAAGCCCTTCGGCAGTCAGGCGCACCCTTACGGAACGTCGATCCACGGCGCAGCGTTTATGGTGGATATAACCCAACTCCACCAGCTTTTTCAGATTATAGGACACATTCGAGCCTTGGTAATACCCGCGGGTTTTCAACTCACCGGCGGTCACTTCCTGATCCGCGATGTTGAACAACAATAGGGCTTGCACCGGATTGATATCCATCAACCCAAGGCGCTCGAATTCATCCTTGATCACATCCAGCATCAACCGGTGCAGCCGCTCCAGCAACGCCAGATTGTCCAGATATCGCGCCAGAAACTCCCCCCGCAAGGGACGTCCAATATCTTGCTGCACTGTCACAGGGCGCTCCATTCATGCCAATCTTCTTGGAAGACTGACATGAATTGGCAAAAAACTTCTTAACTGCAGCTCTATTTCGTGGCGCCGGCCCCGACCGCCGTGGAAATCCGCGAAATCATGGGGTGCAACGCCTCCGGGCATGGCACCGCGCCTGTCACCCACAGATACAAATCCTGATCATTCTCATCAAGGAGCCGCTCATAGGCGTCCAGAACATCGGGCGAAAGCCCAACGAGTTCGGCATCTGCAAACGGCCCCAGAATCAGGTCCATTTCCTTCATGCCGCGCCGCCAGGACCGCATGCGCAATTTCTTCAGACGCGCCTCATGTGCCGTCAGCTCCATGCTCAGAACGCCTCTTTCAGAATCAGTCGCAGCCGTTTTTCTGCTTTTCCCATTTGTGTTGCGAGCTGCGTCATCTGCTGGCGCATCTGGCGGATATCCTTCAGTAGCGCGACCCCGTCTTCCGCAAGTTCTTCGGTATTGGCGGGTTCCGCCACACCTTCGCCCTCGCCCGTCAGCAGCCAGCGGATCGATACGTTCAACAGTCCCGCGACCATCTGCAATTTGTTGGCGCGCGGTTCCGAGCTATCATTCTCCCAACCCTGAACCGTTTTCAGCTTCACACCAAGGCGCCGCGCAAGCTCTGACTGTTCCAGCCCTTGCGCTTCGCGTGCTGCCGTCAGACGATCCCCGAACGTCGCATGATCGC
>SKGU01000177.1 GCA_007117255.1 Natronohydrobacter sp.
CCAACTACTACGCTATTCGCAATCATCTGGTGCAGTTTCTTGGCAAGCGTTCGAAGGAACTGGCCGGGCAGCGATCCGATGGCGAAAGTCAGAGCCCGGAAACTGTGCGTATTGATGCCACCGAAGCGGCCCCGGATCCGGAGCCGAAACCCACTGCAGCGCGGCTGAAAGCCGTGAATGGCTGATCGTTTCAAAATTTCGAAGGAGGACCAAAGCGATGAAAGACCTGATGACCGAAATTGACATGCTTTCAAAGGAAGATGTGACAGTTCTGATTCTGGGGGCAAAGAAAAGGAAGCGCCTGAAATGGGAACAGATTGCAGAAAGTATTGGCCTGTCGCCCGTGTTCACCCATTCGGCTTGCATGGGCATGAATTCCATGCCCGCAGACAAGGCTGCAGCCCTTGTCGCCTTGCTTGATCTGCCGGCAGAGGCAAAAGAGGTTTTGGAGGAATATCCGACGAAAATCTGGGATCAGGCAGTCCCGACCGATCCCTGCATTTATCGTCTCTATGAAATCGTGGGCGTCTATGGCCCCACAATGAAAGCGTTGATTCAAGAGGAATTTGGCGACGGGATCATGTCGGCGATTGATTTCGATATGGTCATAAGCCGGGTGCCGAACCCGAAGGGCGACCGTGTGAAGGTCGAGATGTCAGGCAAGTTTCTGGCCTATGCCAACTGGTGAGATCATCGGTGACGCTTACAAAAAAGGGCGCGCTGTAGTAGCGCGCCCACAGTCAGTCGACAGGGAGGAGTCTTAGTTCGACAGTGTGAATGGTGCGGTGTACTGATCCACATTGTCCGGGGTGATCAGAAGGCAGTCAAAAAGCTGCTTTTCTTCTGCAACCATCGGGGTGCCGTTCTTGATGTAGTAATCGGCCTGAATGACCGCCTCACGCGAGAATACGGCAACTGGCTGCAGTACAGTATAGGCCATTTCGCCAGCACGGATTGCATCTACCGCATCGGGGCTGCCATCAAAACCACCGATAACAGTGCCTTCCAGACGTCCGGCTTCTTTCAGGGCCGCAATAGCGCCCAGTGCCATTTCGTCATTGCCGGAAATCACAGCATCGATTTGCGGGTTGGCCTGCATGATGGACTGCATGCGGTTGTAGCCTTGGGTGCGGTCCCAGTTGGCAACTTCTTCCGCGACTTTTTCCAGACCGGGATATTGGCTGAGAACCGTGTTATACCCGTTCGAGCGCGTCGCGGCATTGTTGTCCGAAGGGTTGCCAAAGAATTCAACATATTTGGCTTCGTCGCCAACGATGCTTTGCCAGGTTACGGCACCCAGTGCGGCACCTTGTGCATTGTTTGAAACAAGCTGTGCGATGGCAATACCGGCTTCGTTGATTTCAGCATTGACCAGAAACACCGGAATGCCTGCATCGGTTGCGCGGCGCACCACACCCACGGAGCCGTCAGCATTGGCCGGATCAAGGATGATGGCTTTCGCGCCATTGGTGATGGCTGCGTCGACAAGATTGGATTCGACATTGGTGTCGCCACGATGCGCGGAAACATTGGCCGTGTAGCCCAGCTCTTCGGCGGTGGCGCGTGCGACTTCGCCTTCAGTGAACCAATAGGGGTTCGCCGGGTCGTTTACGATGATGGAAATCAAGCCCTCGGCAAAAGCAGAGCCGGCCATCAGCGGCATCGAGACTGCGGCGGCCAGAAGCGCGCGCTTGGTGATCTTGATCATGGTTTTCTTCTCCCTTGGTGGTGTGCCGAAACTCGGCGGTTATCGCGTGGGGCCGGGCTGGCCCGCAGCGTCGCGAAAGCGTCAGGCGGGGCTCAGGTCTTTACCCCTTTCCCGCCGTATTGAATGGAATTCAGCATCACGGCCAGAACGATGACTGCGCCGGTGAACACGGTCTGCCAGTAGGAAGACACGCCGATAATCACCAGACCTGCGCCCAGATAGACGATAACGAAGGCCCCCAGCAGCGTGCCACGAATGGTGCCGCGTCCGCCCATCAGCGATGCACCGCCCACAACGACAGCGGCAATGGCTGTCAGCTCATAGGTCGTGCCTGCGGTGGGGCCTGCGGATGTCAGCTGAGAGCTGAGCACCAGCCCCGCGATGGCGGCGCAAATGCCCGACAGCACATAGACCCAGACCTGCACCTTGCGCACGGGCACGCCCGACAGTTCAGCCGCGCGGGCATTGCCGCCCGTAGAATAGAGCCAGCGGCCAAACGGGGCGCGGGTCAGCAGAAGATGCGCGGCAATGGCAGTGGCCGCCAGAATGAATATGCTGATCGGCACGCCCCATATCCGGTAGAATCCCAGCCATTCGAACCCGGTATTGCCAAGGCTCGGATTGCCGGACAGCCGGTTGAAGGTCAGGCCATTGGTCATCAGCAGTGCCGCGCCGCGCGCCATGTAGAGCGTGCCAAGCGTGGCCACGAAAGCGGGCACCTTCAGATAGGCGACAAGCACGCCGTTCACAGCGCCTACGAACGCGCCCATCGTCAATGCGCAGACGACAACGGCCCAGACTGGCATATACAGGATCACGCCCAGTGATTGCAGCTCCACCCCCTGCATGAGCCAGCCTGCGAACACACCGCATAGAGCCAGCGTAGAGCCGACCGACAGATCAATCCCGCCCGACAGGATCACCAGCAGCATCCCGATGGCCAGCAAGCCGAAGATCGCAACTTGCGATGTCATGGTCAGCGCGTTCGAGGTTGTCAGGTAGTTTGGCGACAGGAACGAGAAAATCGCAATAATCGCGATCAGCGCGAAAAAGGCGCGACCTTCCAGAAGCAGGTGCAGCAGGTTCAGCTTTGGCTTGGCGCTGCTTTGGGCTGTCGCGGCGGGCG
>SKGU01000093.1 GCA_007117255.1 Natronohydrobacter sp.
CATAAAGCCCTTGAACCATGGCGGGAATTGGGCGGGAATCGTACGGTTTTGGTATTTGTTCACGGCGCGATACGGGTTTCGTTTCCCGGATGGACGCAATCATGCGCAGACCGGGCGATAGATGCCTGATGCGGTCCGCCGTGGCCAATAAGCACGCCCAAGGCCGTAGGGTGCGTGCTCAGCACGCACCATAGCTTCAATAGCAAGCCTCACTGACCTTTGCAGGCGTCCCCGGCGATATAGGTCTGCACCACTGCGCGGTCATCGCCCATCACCTGTAGCGTGAACAACTCGTCCATCAGCCCGCGCGCGCGGTCCATCCGCAGCGCCATGGCAGGCGTGGCGCGGGCATTCAGCACCACGAAATCCGCCTCGCTCCCGACCTCCAGCGTGCCAATCCGGTCTTCCAGCCCCAGCGCCACCGCATTGCCGCGCGTGATCCAGTGAAAGGCGCGGAACGGGTGCATCCTCTGGCCTTGCAATTGCAACACCTTGTAGCCTTCGGCCAGAGTTTGCAGCATCGAATAGCTGGTGCCTCCGCCGATATCACTGGCGATCCCGTTCACCAGCCCCTTGCCTCGCAGCTTCGCGTCATTGAACAGCCCTGATCCCAGATAGAGGTTCGAGGTCGGGCAAAAGACCGGCTTCGACCCTGCCTCCGCCAATGCGCCGATCTCGCGGTCAGACAGATGGATCGCATGGCCCAGAAGGCTGTTTTCGCGCAGCAACCCGTAGCGCGCATAGATATCCGTGTAATCCTTGGCATCAGGGAAAAGCTGGCAGGAGAGCGCAATCTCGGCGTGATTTTCACTCAGATGGGTTTGGATATGACAATCAGGATGCTCTGCGGCCAAAGCCTGTGCGGCCTCCATCTGTGCGGGCGTCGAGGTGATGGCGAAACGGGGTGTGATCGCATAGCCCAGACGGCCCTTGCCATGCCAGCGTGCGATCAGGGCTTTTGTGTCGTCATAACCTGATTGCGCTGTGTCCAGCAGCCCGTCTGGTGCGTTGCGATCCATCATCACTTTGCCAGTGATCAGCCGCATGTTGCGCGCCTGAGCTTCGGCAAACAGCGCCTCGGCAGAAGTTGCATGGACCGAGGCATAAGCCATCGCCGTTGTGGTGCCATGCGCGCTCAGCAGGTTCAGGAATTCCCGCGCCATGATCGCGCAGAAATTAGGATCGCAATAGCGTGTTTCTTCCGGAAAGGTATAGTCGTTCAACCAGTCGAGAAGTTCTGCCGCCCAGCTTGCGATGACCTGTGTTTGCGGGAAATGCAGATGCGTGTCGATAAAACCCGGCATCACCAGATGCGGGCGATGGTCGATGACCTGTGCGCCTGTCGTTTCGATCTTGTCAAAATCATCGAAAGAACGGATGAGTCCCCCTTCAACCAGAAGCCCGCCATCTTCGATATAGCGGTAACTTTGGGTGTCGTCTGGGGTCTGGGGTTCGCGCAGGAAGCTGAGCAACCGCGCGCGGATGATTTTTCGATCCATGAAAAACGCTTTCAAACTTGGCCGCTGGCCGATGTTGGATTTGTGCAAGATGTTGGATTTGTGCAAGCCGCATTCTGAAACGCGGTAAAGATTTCCTGCGCTGTCATCAGTGCTATGATTTCAGGGCGCTTGTCGCCCAGACCTGCCGCGCCGATTGGACAGACCAGTTGCGCGCTTGGTACATCACCAGTGTCGCGCGCAAAGCGTTCGAACCGTGCGCGTTTTGTTTTTGAGCCGATCAAGCCCACATAGGCCCCATCACCGCGTCGCAATGCGGCCAGGGTCAGCAGGAAATCCAGGCCATGATCATGGGTTGTGATCACAAAGGCGCTGGCAGGGGGAGCGGCGGCGATATCAGCTTCCGGCAGCGGTGTCAGGCGGGTTTCAACACCCGCTGGCGCAAGCGCCAGTTCATCTGCGCGGGTATCGACCAGCACCACTCGCCAAGGCAGCGTCAGCGCTACGCGTGCGAGCGCGCGGCCCACATGCCCTGCGCCCAGAATCAACAGATGGGGCAGGACGGCATCCTCCAGCCGCGCGAGATGTGCCGCACGCTGGCTATCGCCAAGGCGTTGAAACTCCACTGTTATCGTGCCACCGCAGCATTGTCCGATTTCCGGCCCCAAAACAATCTCACTCCGGCTGCGCATCTCGCCTGCTGCCAGCATCTCGCGCGCGCGGCGGACTGTATGCCATTCAGCCTGCCCGCCGCCTATGGTGCCTGCAAGCCCGGTGGCGGTTATGAAGATTTCAGCCCCGACTTCGCGCGGGCTAGACCCCTTGACGCCAGTTATCACGGCATGGATGACCGCAGCACCGCCGGTCAAAATGTTGCGTGCGCCTGTCATTCGCGCAACCGCTCGACAGCCATCAGCACGCGTTCGGGCGTGGCAGGGGCGTCCAGACGTGGACATTCGCGGTAATCGGCGACAGAGGCCACGGCCATCCCGATCGCCTCGAACACGCAGATGGGTAGCATGAAGGGCGGCTCGCCCACGGCTTTGGAGCGCTTTATCGTGGGTTTGGTGTTCTCTGACCAATCCGCCAGCCTGACATTGAAAACCCGTGGCCGGTCCGATGCCAGCGGGATCTTGTAGGTTGAGGGCGCATGCGTTTTCAGTATGCCCTTGTTATCCCATACCAATTCTTCAGAAGTCAGCCAGCCCATGCCTTGGACGAAAGCGCCTTCGACTTGGCCAAGATCGAGTGCCGGGTTCAGCGAGCGGCCCACATCATGCATAATATCAACGCGGTCCACACGGGTTTCGCCTGTCAGCGTGTCGATGCTGACTTCTGCGCAGGCGGCGCCATAGGCGAAGTAATAGAAGGGTTGGCCCTTGCCGGTGGCGCGATCCCAATGAATTTCGGGCGTCTTGTAGAAACCCGCTGCCGATAGTTGCACCCGCGCCATATAGGCCGCTCGGATGAAGTCATCGAAGGGGATGATCTGCGCGCCTACGGCCACACGACCGGGCAAGAATTGCACGGCGTCAGGGGCCACATGCCAGTGCCGTGCAGCAAATTCGACCAGCCGTGCCTTGATCTGGTTGCAGGCATCGAGTGCTGCCATGCCATTGAGATCAGTACCAGAACTTGCCGCTGTGGCAGAGGTGTTGGGCACTTTTTCCGTGGTCGTTTTGGTGATCTTGATGCGGTCGATATCGCATTGGAACGCTTCTGCCACCACCTGCGCGACCTTGGTGTAAAGGCCCTGACCCATCTCGGTGCCGCCGTGGTTCAGGTGGATCGAGCCGTCATTATAGACATGCACCAAGGCTCCTGCCTGATTGTACCAGGTCGCGGTGAAGCTGATGCCGAACTTGACCGGCGTGAGCGCGATGCCCTTCCGGATGATTCCATTTTTCTCATTGAATTCCAGTATCTTGCGGCGGCGGGCTTGATAGTCGGCGCTGGCTTCCAGCTCATCTACCAGCCTGTTCAGAATGTTGTCCGTGACCCTCTGGTGATAGGGGGTGATGTCACAGCCCTCGCGATAGAAATTCGCGCGCCGGATCTCCAGCGGGTCGCGGCCAAGGGCGTAGGCCACTTCCTCGATCATCCGTTCGGCCGCGATCACGCCTTGCGGGCCACCGAAGCCGCGAAAGGCGGTGTTGCTGACGGTGTTGGTTTTCAGGGGCCGCGAGCGCAGGCGCACATCGGGGTAGAAATAGGCATTGTCGGCATGAAACAGCGCGCGGTCGGTGACCGGGCCAGAGAGGTCCGACGACCAGCCACAGCGCGCAGCGAACACCCCATCCACGGCCAGAATCCGGCCCTGATCGTCAAAGCCCAGATCATAGTCGATGCGGAAGTCATGGCGTTTTCCAGTGATCTCCATGTCCTGATCACGGTCGGGGCGCAGCTTGACCGCGCGGCCTGTCTGCTTGGCTGCGACCGCCGCAACGGCGCAGAACAGGTTCATCTGCGTTTCCTTGCCGCCAAACCCCCCGCCCATGCGGCGTACATTCACGACCACCGCATTCGCAGGAACGCCAAGCGCATGGGCGACCATATGCTGCGCCTCGCTAGGGTGCTGGGTCGAGGCAAAGAGCGTGACCTCGTCATCTTCGCCCGGAATGGCCAGCGCGATTTGTCCTTCGAGATACATATGGTCCTGGCCACCGACACGCATGCGACCCTTGAGCCGGTTTGGCGCGGTGTCCAGTGCCGACGCGGCGTCGCCACGCGCGAGGGTCAGTGGCGCGGTCACATCGGGGTAGCCTGCGGCCTCTGCCGCGTCGATATCCGTGGCATGGGGCAGGGCTTCGGTCTGGAATTTCGCCAGCGTGCAGGCGCGGCGGGCCTGATCGCGGGTCTCGGCCACGACTGCGAAAACCGGCTGGCCGTGATACTGGATCAGATCGTCGGTAAAGATCGGCTCATCCTGCAGGCCAGTGGGGGAGACGTCGTTCTGGCCCGGAATATCGCGTGCGGTCAGGACGGTGATCACACCGGGGGCGTTCCGCACACCGGTCAGGTCCAGCGCCGTGATGCGCCCATGCGCAATGGGCGCGCCGCCGATATAGGCGTGCAGCGTGCCTGCGGGCTCAGTAATGTCGTCCGTATATTCGGCGCGGCCTGTGACATGCTTGATGGCTGAATCGTGGATCAGATCGTCATGGGCAGCGCCGCGGATGCGCGGGTCGTCCTTCATATCGCGTCCTCCAATGTGGCTGTCGTGCCCTGGGTCTCATGCCAGAACCGGGTGAGCAGGTTTTGCGCGGCTTTCATGCGGTAATCGGCGCTGGCGCGCATGTCTGACAGGGGCGTGAAATCCTGCGGTAGCGCTTTGGCGGCGTTTTGCAGCGTGTCCAGCGTGAAGGGCTGAGCAGTCAGGGCGGCCTCCGTGTGGGCCGCGCGTTTGGGGGTCGCGGCCATGCCGCCGAAGGCCAGGCGGGCCTCAGTGATCGTGCCGTCCGTGACGGTCAGCGCGAAGCCTGCGGCGACGGCGGAGATATCCTCATCCCGGCGTTTCGAGAGCTTGTAGGCTGCGTGCAGCGTGTTAGGGGCGGGTTTGGGCAGAATGATGGTTTCCACGAACTCGCCTGCGCGGCGGTCCTGTTTGCCGTAATCGAGGAAGAACGCTTCCAGCGGGATCTCGCGGCGCGCATCACCTTGGCGCAGCACCAGCCGCGCGCCAAGGGCGATGAAGGGGGGCGGGGTGTCACCGATAGGCGAGCCATTGGCGATATTGCCGCCCAGCGTACCCATGGCGCGGACCTGCCAGCCTGCGATGCGGTCCCAGTAGCGGGAAAGATGGGGGAAATGGGCCAGAAGGGGCGCGCGGGCGCTCTCATAGCTGGCCAATGCGCCGATATGCAGAGCGTCGTCCGTTTCAGTGATGGCGCGCAAATCGTCCAGATGGCTGATGAACACCGCCAAGGGCAGATCGCGCAGGAATTTCGTGACCCAGAGGCCCACATCGGTGGCCCCGGCCACGATGCGCGCGTCGGGGTGCTGGGTCAGGATCGCAGCCAGATCATCGATCGAGGCCGGCAGAATGGCGCGGCTGTCGCCTTTCGAGACCTCGACGCGCGTACTGTCCTGCCAGCCGCGCAGGGTTTCCGCGACCTTGGCGCGTTCCTCGTGAAGCGGATCGGTCGTGCCATGATCGCCCATGCTGAGTGCGGCGCGGATGATCGGCGCATATCCTGTGCAGCGGCACAGATTGCCTTGCAGGGCGCGCTCGGTCTGGGCTTCTGTCGGATGGGGTGTTTCCATCCACAGCGCATAGAGCGCCATGACAAAACCCGGTGTGCAAAAGCCGCATTGTGACCCGTGATGATCGACCATTGCGCGCTGGACCGGGTGCAGCCCGCCATCCTTGCCGCGCAGATGCTCAACCGTCACAACATGGCAGGTATCGACCGTCACAAGCGGACGAATGCAGGCATTGACCGGCTCATAGACCAGACCGTCTGCGCCAAGCCGTCCCACAAGCACAGTGCAGGCCCCGCAATCACCTTCGGCGCAGCCCTCTTTCGTGCCGCGCAGGCGTTGATCAAGGCGCAGATGGTCCAGCAGCATATCATTCGCCCCCAGTGCGGACAGGGTCACGGGGCGATCATTGAGCAGAAAGCGAATCATCTGGCGCGGGGCCATGGGGCACTCCTTGGGTTGTGCTGAGCGTATCATAGCAAAATCTGGCGCAGGCAGTGTTTCAATGCCAGAGGGAAAACAGGCATAGTGTTTCAACATATCATTGGTAATCTTGCTGCAATCCTGTGCATAATATGCCTTCATGGGAGGAGCCATGTCTTATCTGGAATCACTGCGGGTCTTTGTGCGGGTTTCCGATCTGGGATCGATCACGT
Source organism: Natronohydrobacter sp. (assembly GCA_007117255.1). Classification (GTDB taxonomy): domain Bacteria; phylum Pseudomonadota; class Alphaproteobacteria; order Rhodobacterales; family Rhodobacteraceae; genus Roseinatronobacter. The sequence continues at coordinate 6,314 of SKGU01000093.1, forward strand.
CTGGCGGGCGTGATCTGCGCCTGACACCTGCTGTTGCCAGCAAACGCATCAAGGAGTTGGAAGCGCGTCTGGGTGTGCGTCTGTTCAACCGCACGACGCGCAAACTGACTCAGACCGAAATCGGGCGTGATTTCTATGACCATGCGCGCCGCGTGATCATGGCGCTGGAAGATGCCGAGGCGGCTGTGTCCGGTCTGTCAGGGCGGGTGCGCGGGACGATCCGGCTGACGGCCCCGCTTGGGCTGGGGCAACGGATCATTGCGCCGCTGGCGCTGGATTTCGCGCGCGCCTACCCGGATATTCAATTGAATTTGCGCCTGTCAGACCGGCGTGTGGATATTCTGGAAGATCAGATCGATATGGCGTTTATCCTTGGCAATTTGCAGGATTCCAGCCTGAAGCAGCGCAAGATCATGGACGCGCCGCGCGTCCTTGCCGCCAGCCCGGAGTACATCGCGCGGCGTGGCATGCCGCAGTCGCCTGAAGCGCTGAAAGCGCATGATTGCCTGTTGCTGCGCTATCCGCGCTCGCCCGAATATTTCTGGACCTTGCAGACCCCGGATGGCGGTTTGCGGCTGGACCTGACAGGGCCGCTGGATTGCGATGATGCGGGCGTTCTGGTGGATTGGGCGCTGGCCGGGGCGGGGATCGTCAACCGCCCGCGTCTGGAATTGGCACCGCATCTGGCATCGGGGGCCCTTGTCGAGGTTCTGGCAGACACCCCGCCACAACCCGCGGTGTTTGCCTGTCTTTACCCGCATCGCCGCCAGCAAGACCCCAAGATACGGCTGTTCGCGGATTACATGGTGCGCCATGCGCGAGAAGCGTTGCTGCGGGCTTCGAAGTCCGCATGACCCCAGTGGGCGCGTTCAACGCGGGTGGGGGCCGGATTGGCGGCAAAACCAACAAAAAAGGGCCTTGCGGCCCTTTTTTTCCAGTATCAGCCCAATGACATGCTGGCCGCAGATTCCGGCAGTTCTTCGTCAAAGCAGCGCTGGTAGAATTCCGCCACGGTCTGGCGTTCCAATTCGTCGCATTTATTGAGGAAAGACAGACGGAACGCATAGCCGATCGACCGGAAAATCCGCGCATTCTCGGCCCAGTTGATCACCGTGCGGGGCGACATCACGGTCGAGAGATCACCATTCATGAAGGCGGTGCGCGTCAGATCGGCGACTGTCACCATTTGGCTGATTTCCTGCCGGCCCTTGGCGGTGTTGTAGGTCGGGTTCTTGCCCAGCACGATGGCAGTTTCCGCGTCGTGACTCAGGTAGTTCAGGGTAGCGACCAGTGACCAACGGTCCATCTGCGCCTGGTTGATCTGCTGGACCCCGTGATAAAGGCCCGTGGTGTCGCCCAGCCCCACGGTGTTGGCCGTGGCAAAAAGGCGGAAACACGGATGCGGCGTGATGATTTCGTTCTGGTCCAGCAGCGTCAGCTTGCCGTCATGTTCCAACACACGCTGGATGACGAACATCACATCGGGGCGGCCAGCATCATATTCGTCGAACACGATCGCGACCGGGTTGCGCAGTGCCCAGGGCAGGATGCCTTCCTGAAATTCAGTGACTTGTGCGCCGTCGCGCAGCTTGATGGCATCCTTGCCGATCATGTCGATGCGCGAGATATGGCTGTCGAGGTTCACGCGCACCGAGGGCCAGTTCAGCCGCGCGGCCACCTGTTCGATATGAGTGGATTTGCCAGTGCCGTGATAGCCCTGGATCATGACGCGGCGGTTATAGGCAAAGCCTGCCAGAATCGCGAGGGTGGTGTCAGGGTCAAACTTGTAGGTCGGGTCGATGGCGGGCACGCGGTCTGACGGCTCGGCAAAGGCTTTTACGGTCATATCCGTTTCGATCCCGAACACATCGCGGACCGAGACATCTTCGGTTGGTTTTTCGTGTGTCGTCATGCTCTCTCGTCCTGCCTGTAACTTCGTCTGTCAGCGCCCTGTGGGCCGTATCATGTCTGATGTGAAACATATCCGGCGCGGGTGCAAGGGAAAGGGGTTATTTCCGCACAAGCTGCAATCGTTCCAATCCGTGGAAATGGTAGATATCAGCATAGACCGGTCGTGCCGCCAGACCCAGCCGGGGCAGGGCGTGACACAGTGCGTCCAGTGCGATCCGGAGTTCCATCCGGGCAAGGGGCGCACCGATGCAGAAATGCAGTCCCGCGCCAAAGGTCAGATTGGGGCGTGGCGTGCGGTTTGGGTTGAAGATTTCAGGGCTGTCCCATGTCTTGGGGCAGCGATTGGCGGCACCGAGCAGGCAGGCGATCTGCGTGCCCTTGGGGATGATGCGGCCCATCACGTCGATATCGTCATAGGCCCAGCGGGTGAACAGATGCAGCGCCGGATCGAAGCGCAGGCATTCCTCGATCAGCGCATCGGTTATAGGGGTGGTCGCGTAATGGCCCTGCTCGATCAGGGTTTTGACAGAGTTGCCAAGGCTGTGGACTGTCGCTTCATGGCCCGCATTCAACAAAAGGATACAGGTCGAGATCATCTCGTCTGTGGTCAGCCTGTCGCCTTCCTGTTCCGCCGCGATCAGATGCGTGATCAGATCATCGCGCGGCGTGTTGCGGCGCTGGGCGATATAGTCGCGCAGGAAGGCCGCGAAATCGCGGCTGGCATCTGTGGCGCGGGTTTCATCTTCAGCCGTGCGCCCGGCCTGATACATGCCGACCATCGCGTTTGACCAGCGCAGCAGGTCCGGGGCCATGGCTTCGGGCACGCCCAGCAGGCGCGCGATGATGATGACCGGCAGGGGTTGGGCGAATTGCGTGACAAGATCGAATTCGCCCTTCGGCAGGCCATCGATCAGCTGTTGCGACAGCGCCGTGATTTCCGGGGCCAGCGCTTTGATCCGGCGCGAGGTGAAAGCGCGCAGCACCAGGTTGCGCAGACGAGTGTGGCGGGGCGGCTCCAGTTCCAGCATGGAATGGGCTTCGATGTCGTAGAACGGGGCCAGATGGGGCGGCGTTTCGACCGGGTTCGGGGCCACACGTCCGAAACGGCGGTCGCGCAGGATGGCGTTGGCGGCCGCATAGCTGACCGCGCAGGGCATGTTGTAATCCTGCCAGTGAACCAGCGGCCCAAGCGTGCGCCACTGGTCATAAGCCTTATAGGGATCTTGCACAAACCCTGCATCAAGCGGATTTTGCGCAACTTGCGGTATAGTTTCAATCACGCCTATCAAGCCTTTGATACAGCGTCGATAATCCGCGCCCAAGACCGGATTCCACGATGAAAGCTGTCCAGATCATACTTTTCATTTGGCGAGTGTATCTGGTCATCATTCTTGGCAAAGCCGATCAGCATGGAATCCATCCCAAGGATGGATTTGAAATAGCCGGCAATCGGGATCGACCCGCCCGCGCCGACAAAGGCGGCGGGCTTTGGCCATTCATCGCTCAGCGCCAGCCGCGCCGCTTCAAAGGCCGGATGGCTGGTTTCCATCATCGAGGCAGGCGAGGCCCCGTGCTCGATGAATTCGACGCGGCAATCGGCGGGCACGCGTTCGGTGACAAAGGCACGGAATGCCTTGCGCAGCGCATGGGGGTCCTGGCTGCCCACCAGCCGGAAGCTGACCTTGGCCGAAGCGCGCGCGGGCAGAACCGTCTTGAACCCGGCCCCGGTATAGCCGGAAATCATGCCATTGATTTCGCATGTCGGGCGCGACCAGATCATTTCCAGCGCTGTGCGGTCTTGCTCGCCTGCGGGCAGGCTCAGGCCCACTTCGCCCAGAAAGGCATCGGCATCAAAGCCCAGCCCGTCCCATTGTGCGCGCATGTCGTCGGACAGTTCTGGCACGCCATCATAGAAGCCGGGCAGGGTGACACGGCCTTGATCATCGTGCAGATCAGCGAGAATGCGTGTCAGCACGCGCGCAGGGTTCATCGCCGGGCCGCCATAGGCCCCGGAATGCAGGTCGCGCGTGGGGCCGTGGATGATGACTTCTTCGCCCATCAGCCCGCGCAACATGGTGGTGATGGCGGGCGTCTCGGCATCAAACAGGCCCGTGTCGCAGATCAGCGCGACATCGGCTTTCAACTCGTCAGTATTGGCTTTCAGATAGGGCACGAGCGAGGGCGAGCCGCTTTCTTCCTCGCCTTCCAGACAGAAGGTCAGTTTTACCGGCAGACTGCCATGCACATGCAGCCATGCGCGGCAGGCCTCAAGGAAGGTCATCAGCTGCCCCTTGTCATCGGATGCGCCGCGCGCGCGGATCACTTTTCCGTTGGGGGTGTCCTCAATCTGCGGGTCGAACGGGTCGCTGTTCCACAGATCCAGCGGATCGACCGGCTGGACGTCG